>NZ_JALCZB010000011.1:0-86283 GCF_022690745.1 Anaeromyxobacter sp. SG64
GTTCGAGGCGCAGGGGCTCGGCGCGGAGCGCGCGCCGGCCGGGCGGGAGGCGCTCGCGGTCTCGCCCCCGGCGTCGCTCTTCTCCCCGGGCGGCGGCGACGGCGAGGAGGCGCCCGCCGCGCGCGCGAAGCGGCGCGTGGACGGCATGCTCGCCGAGATGCGCGCGCGCGATCTCGCGCGCTACCCCGACGCGTCGTGGATGGACCTCCGGGACGCGCTCGCTGGCGGGTTCGCGCCGGACTTCGGCGTGCTGCGCGGAGGCGGGCAGGGGACTCGCGACCTCCTCGCGGACACCGCCGGCGCCTACCTCGGCGCCGCCGAGGCCTACGGCCGCTCGGGGCGGCCGTTCGAGAACGGACCCGACGCCCCCGGGGGCGTCGCGCCGGGGACGGACGCCACGGTGCACGCCGCGGCGGAGGGCGACCGGGAGCGCGAGTCCCTCGTCGCGGGGATCGACGCGCTCGCCGCGACGGGCGGCAAGGGGCTCGCGTGGTCGAAGGCGCTCGTCACGGTGGTCGCGGTGACCGAGGACGGCGACGGCGTCGTCACGGAGGCGAGGGTCGTCGCGTCGAGCGGGAACCCCGCCCACGACCGCCTCGCGCTCGCGCAGGCGCGGGGGCTCATCGGCCGCTCGCCCTCGCGCCGGCTCGCGGGCACGACGACGGAGTGGGCGTTCGTCACCGAGCTCTCGGTCATCCCGCCCGTCCCCGTCGCGGGCGTGGCCTTCGACGCGAACTTCAAGCCGAAGGGCTTCGTCTACCCCCTGAAGCGGAAGGCGAAGAGCCGGATCGAGCTCGTCGCGGTGCGCGAGGGCGGATAGCCGCCGGTTGACTCCGCGCCCCGGTCTTCCTTAGTTTCCGCCCGCGTGTCCGACCTCGTCTCGCTCTCCCGCAAGGCCCCCTCCGCGCCCGGCGATCGCCCGGCCGCCCCCCGCAAGGTGTACGTCCACACCTTCGGCTGCCAGATGAACGCGTCGGACTCCGACCGGATGGTCGAGCTCCTCGGCCGCCACGCGTTCGAGCGCGCCGACACCGCGGAAGACGCGGACCTCATCCTCCTCAACACCTGCGCGGTGCGCGAGAAGGCGGAGCAGAAGCTCCTGTCGGCCCTGGGGCGCTACCGCGAGGTGAAGGCGCGGCGCGGCGCGCTCATCGCGGTGTCCGGCTGCGTCGCGCAGCAGGAGAAGGACCGGCTCCTCGCGCGCGTGCCGTACGTGGACTTCGTCTTCGGCCCGGACAACATCGGCAAGCTCCCGGAGATGGTCGCCCGGGCGGAGCGCGAGCGGTTCGCCGAGACGGGCTGGATGGACTCGCACGACTACGTGTTCCCGCAGGCGGACCCCGAGGCCGCGCGCGGCCGGCCCACCGCGTTCGTCACCGCCATGAAGGGCTGCGACAACGTCTGCGCGTTCTGCATCGTGCCGCACACCCGCGGCCGCGAGGTGTCGCGCGCGTTCCCGGAGATCGTGGCCGAGTGCGCGGCGCTCGCCGAGGTGGGCGTGCGCGAGGTGACGCTCATCGGCCAGAACGTGAACTCCTACGCGGGCGGCTGCACCTTCGCGGAGCTGCTCCGCCGCGTGGCGGCCGTGCCGGGGATCGCGCGGATCCGCTTCACCACGAGTCACCCGCACGACCTCTCCGACGCGCTCGTGGAGGTGTTCCGCGACGAGCCCAAGGTCATGCCCCACTTCCACCTGCCGGTGCAGGCGGGCTCGGATCCCGTCCTCGCCCGCATGCGCCGCGACTACACGGTCGCGGAGTACCTCGACCGCTTCGATCGTCTGCGCGCCGCCCGCCCCGGCATCGCCGTCACCACCGACTTCATCGTCGGCTTCCCCGGCGAGACCGACGCGGACTTCGAGGGCTCGCTCGCGCTCCTCGAGCGCGCGCGCTTCGAGCAGAGCTTCAGCTTCCTCTTCAGCCCGCGCCCGAAGACGGTCGCGGGCCTGCGCCTCGGCTCCGGGCCCGAGTGGCAGGAGGTCCCGCGCGCGGTGGCGGTCGAGCGGCTCGAGCGGCTCCAGGGCGCGCAGCGCCGCATCGCCGCGGAGGCGCTCGCGGCCGCGCTCGGGAAGGTGGTCGAGGTCCTCGTCGAGGGACCCTCCGACGAGCCGGGCGAGCGCCTCGGACGCACGCCCGAGAACACCGTCGTCCACCTCGCTGCCGACGAGCAGGCCGCGCCGACCGGCGCGCTCGTCCACGCGCGCATCACGCGCGCCGGCGGGAGCTCGCTCTCCGGTACGCTCGCGTGACCGCGCGCCCGCGCACGGCGCTGTTCGCCGCGGGGGCGGTCGCCTGGGCCGCGCTCATCTTCTGGGCGTCCTCCCAGTCGCACCCGTTCCCCGAGCTGCCGCAGGGCCTCTTCGAGCACGACAAGCTCCTGCACGCCTCCGCGTACGCGGTGCTCGGCGCGCTCGTGCGCGCGGCGCTCGGCGGGTGGCGGCTCCCGGCCTGGGTGCCGCTCGGGCTCGCCATCGCGCTGGGGACCGCGTACGGGGCGTCCGACGAGTGGCACCAGGCCTTCGTGCCGAACCGCTCGCCCGATCTCCTCGACCTCGCGGCCGACGCGCTCGGCGTCGCGGCAGGCGCGGCGGTGGCGGCGGTCATCTTGCGGCGTGTAGGTGCGCGGGCTAGCATCGACGGCTGATGCCGATCATCGCGCCGTACGCCGGGCGGGCGCCCCGCCTGCACGGATCCGTGTTCGTGGCGGAGAACGCGGTCGTGGTCGGGGACGTGGAGATCGGCGAGGGCTCGTCGATCTGGTTCGGCACGGTGGTCCGCGGCGACGTGAACCACGTGCGCATCGGCGCGCGCACCAACCTGCAGGACCTCACCGTCGTCCACGTCACCTCGGGGACGCACCCGACCGTCATCGGCGACGACGTGACCGTGGGTCACCGCGCGGTGCTGCACGGGTGCACCATCCGCGAGCGCTGCCTCGTCGGCATCGGCGCGATCGTCATGGACGGCGCGGTGGTGGGCCCCGACGCGATGGTCGGCGCGGGGGCGCTCGTCTCGCCCGGGACCATCGTGCCGCCGGGCACGCTCGTGCTGGGCTCGCCGGCGCGGCCGCGCCGCGAGCTCACGCCGGAGGAGCGCGCCTTCCTCCGGACCTCTGCGGAGCGGTACGCGGGGTACGCCGCGCGCTACCGCGGCGAGGGGGGTGGGGGATGACGGCGTTCGAGGCGCTCCGGCGCGCGGCGCTCTTCAAGGACTTCACCGAGACGGGCCTCAGGATCTTCGCCGGCATCGCGCTCGAGAAGGCGATCCCGGCGGGCACGCCGCTCTTCGTCGAGAACATGGTCGGCGAGTCGCTCTTCATCGTGAAGTCCGGCACCGTCCGCGTCACGCAGCGCACGCCCGAGGGCGAGAAGGAGCTCGCCGTGCTCGGCGCGGGCGAGCACCTCGGGGAGCTCGCGCTGCTCGGCCGGAGCGTCCGGCTCGTGTCCGCGGTCGCCGGGACCGCCTGCGAGGTGGTGGAGATCACGCAGCGCGACTTCGTGCGGCTCCAGCCCCAGAAGCCGCAGGCCTGCCTGAAGCTCGCGCTGGCCATCGGCGGCGATCTCGCCGAGAAGGTCGCGGAGAACCGCGACGCCCTCCGGGAGCTCGCCGCCCGTCGTATGAGCTAGGGACGCGCGGGCTGCCTCCCTGCCCGCCCTCCGGGCGAGCGGGCGGGAAGCGCCGGGGCGCGCGCATCGTTCTCGTCGGGGGTCCCGCGATATCGAGGCGCGCGCCGCGCGGCTAGCGCGTGACGCTCGGGCGGTTTCGGGGTAATTCGGGGAGAACGGAAGGCCGCATGCTCGAACGCCTGGTCGCCATCCTGGGAGGCCACTCCCTCCACGTCGGCTACGGCGTCGTCTTCGTCATGCTGGTCCTCTGCGGGTTCGGCCTGCCGATGCCCGAGGACGTGGTCCTCGTGACCGCCGGCGTCCTCGCCTGGCTCGCGTCCGATCTGAGCCACGCGACCTTCTCCGGGATGCTCCACGACGAGGGCCTCCTCACGATGATCGTGATGGGGCTCGGCGGCATCCTCGCCGGCGACTCGGTGATCTTCTTCGCGGGGCGGCGGTTCGGGGCGCGCATCGCCGACTTCCGCCCGCTCCGCCGGCTCATCACGCCGGAGAAGCTCCAGCTCGTGGAGCGGAAGGTGCGGACGCGCGGCAACGTGGTCGTGATGTTCGCGCGCTTCCTGCCCGGCCTGCGCGCGCCGACCTTCTTCACCGTCGGCCACGCCCGCATGCCGTACTGGGAGTTCCTGCTCTTCGACGGCGTCGCGGCGCTCGTCTCCGCGCCGCTGTGGGTCTGCGTCGGCTTCTGGTTCGGCTCCGACCTGCACGCCGCGACCCGCGTCGCCGGGAGATTCTCGAACTACATCCTGCTCGGCGTCCTCGTCGTGCTCCTCGCCCTCGTCTTCCGATGGGCGCAAGGACGTCGCTCCGCCCCGCCCGCCCTGGCGTCCGAGGCGGAGCGGGAGTAGCGGAACCGACCGGACGCGAGGCTCTAGCGCGCTTCCGGGCGCCGGCCGAAGATCCTCCGGAAGAGGCCGCCGAGCGCGCCGCCGGCGCTCGCCGCCGCGACGGCGGGATCCGCAGCGCCCGCGGCCAGGCTCCCGGGCGCCGGGAAGTTCCCGGTCTGCGCCCGCGCCGCGTCCGCCCCGCCGCCCTGCTCGAGCTTGCGCCGCGCCGCCTCCGCCCCCTCGCCCGCCGACATCACCGCCTGCACCTCGCGGCCGGTGTTGAGCTCGCGCGCGGTGACGGTGAGCAGGCACTCCGGCCCGAGCTCGAAGCTGACCGCGATCTTGACCATGCCGCGCGGGCCGGGCGGGAGCCCCTCGAGCCGGAGGGTCCCCAGGTACTCGCACTCCGACGCCGCGCGGCTCTCGCCCTGGAAGACGGCGAGCTCGAACTCGGTCTGCCCGTCGCGCGTCGTCGTGAGCCCGTACTGCTTGCGGGCGGGGAGGGGCGTGTTCCGCTCGATGATGGTCTTCACGCGGCCGCCGGGCAGGCCGATGCCGATCGACATCGGCAGCACGTCGATGAGGACCACCCCCTCGGCGCTGCCGAGCGAGTGGGCGAGGAGCGCCGCGCCGAGGGCGACGGCCTCGTCGGGGTGGACCGCGTGCGAGGGCGGGCGGCCGAAGAACGCCGCCACCTTCCGGTGCACGAGCGGCATCCGCGACTGCCCGCCGACGAGCAGCACCTCGTCGATGTCCTTCGTCCCGAGCCCCTTCGCGAGGAGCACCTCCCGGCACACGTCGAGGGTGCGGTCGACGAGCGGCTCGACCAGCGCGACGATCTCGTCGCGGGTGAGCACCGCCTCGAGCGCGACGGGCGCGCCGTCGCGCAGGGCGAGGAAGGGCAGGCTCACCGGGAACTCGGCGCGCTCGGAGAGCGCGCACTTGGCGCGCTCGGCGGCGTCGACGAGGCGGGAGAGCGCGACGCGGTCGTCCGGGAAGGGCGCACCCGTCCGCTCCTCCCAGATCGCGAGGAGCCGCTCGACGATCCGGTCGTCGAAGTCCACCCCTCCGAGGAAGGTGTCGCCGCCGGTCGAGACGACCTCGTAGACGTTGTCGGACAGCTCGAGCACGGAGGCGTCGAACGTCCCGCCGCCGAGGTCGTAGACGAGGACGCGCTGGTTCAGGTGACGGCCGTAGGCGTACGCGAGCGCGGCCGCGGTCGGCTCGTTCAGGATGCGCTCGACCTGGATCCCCGCGAGCGCCGCCGCGTGGCGGACCGCAGCGCGCTGCCGCTCGTTGTAGTACGCGGGCACGGTGACGACCGCGCGGTTCACCTCCTCGCGGAGGTGGTTCTGCGCGACGTCGCGGACCTCTCCCAGCACGAGCGCGGAGATCTGCTCGAGCGAGACGGTCTCGGGCCCGAGCCGCACCGCCGCGAGGCCCTCGTCGCCGGGCACGATCTCGTAGGGGTACTTCTCGCGGATCTCCTGCACGAGCGGCGTGTCCCAGGCCCGCCCGATGAGGCGCTTCGCGCCCGAGACGGTCGTCTTGGGGTTCGTGAGGAGCTGCGACCTCGCCAGGTGACCGACGACGACGCGCTGGCGCGCGTTGAGCCCGACGATCGAAGGCACGGTGGCGTGCCCCTCGCGCGAGGGGATCACGTACGGCCGCCCGTCCTTCACGACCGCCGCGCACGAGTTGGACGTCCCGAGGTCGATCCCGATGATCGCGCGCGAGGGGCGGGTGACCGGCCGCGGCGCGTCCGGGAGGCCGAGGTCGATGCGCGCCGGTCCGGCCTGGAGCTGCTCCACCCGGTGGCTCGCGGCGAGGTCCGCCTGGGCGGGCGAGGGCGCGGCGGGGAGGGGCGTGAGCACCGGCGGCGCGGACGGTGGGGGCGGCGTGGGGAGCGCCGTCGGGAGCGCCGCATCGGGCGCGCGCGTGGGGGCGGGGGTCCCGTCCGGCCGGGCGGCGATGGGCGCGGGGGCGATCACGCCGGGGGCGACGCCGCGGCGCTCCTTCAGCTCCACCATCCGCTCGACGAGCGCCCGCGAGGCGTCGTCGAGCCTCGTGAACTGCACGCCCATGCCCGGCGCGCGGCGCGGATGAGCCGCCGGATCCTCGGCCTGGATCCAGCGCACGACGCCCTCGCCCCGGATCGCCGCCTCGCCGCCGGAGAGCCGGAGCTCCAGGGCGAGCCGGGTGCCGACCGGCCTGGGCGCGCGCGTGCGGATGAACACGCCGCCGCGGGAGATGTTCACCGCGAAGCGCTCCACGAGCTCGTCGATGGTGCCGTAGGAGAGCCGGACGGCGAGGCCCACCGGCGTGCGGCCCCCGCCGCGCTTGTCGTGTGGCCCCTCCACCGCGGCGATTATCGTCTTCCGGCGGACGGGCGGGCAAGCGGGTGTTCACCCTGCGGCGCAGCGTCCGCGCGGCGTGTGTGGGCCCCCGCGCACCTCCCGAGGCGCTGGGGGCGAGGCGCGCGGGCGTCGAGCGCCGGCCCCTCGCGCCGGGGTGACCCGCGCCCGGCCCGCTCCCGCCGGATCCGTAGGGGAACCGGGCGTCTTGACCGGTCCGAGCGCGCTCGATTATACGTCCCCATGCTCAACCGCGACGACCTCCGCCTCGCGCTGACGTTCGACGACGTCCTGCTGCTCCCCGCGGAATCCGACGTCCTCCCGAAGTCGGTCGAGACGTCGACGCGCTTCACCCGCAACCTCCAGCTCAACATCCCGATCGTCTCGGCCGCCATGGACACGGTGACCGAGGCGCGGATGGCCATCGCGATGGCCTCCTCGGGCGGGCTCGGCTTCGTCCACAAGAACCTCACCGTCGAGCAGCAGGCGGCCGAGGTCCACAAGGTCAAGAAGTACGAGTCGGCGGTGGTCGGGGACCCGATCACGATCGAGCCCGAGGCGCCCATCCACCGCGCCGTCGCGCTCATGCGCGAGAACGGGATCAGCGGCATCCCCGTCGTCCAGAAGGGCCGGCTGGTCGGCATCCTCACGAACCGCGACCTCCGCTTCGAGAAGAACCTCGAGCAGCGCGTCGAGCAGGTGATGACGAAGGACCTCGTCACCGCCCGCGAGGGCGTGACGATCGAGGAGGCGAAGGAGCTCCTCCACCGGCACCGGATCGAGAAGCTCCTCGTCGTGAACGAGGCGTTCGAGCTGCGCGGCCTCGTCACCATCAAGGACATCGAGAAGATCCAGAAGCACCCGAACGCCGCCAAGGACAAGCTCGGCCGGCTCCTCTGCGGCGCGGCGGTGGGGGTGGGGGCCGATCGCGAGCAGCGGATCCAGGCCCTCCTCAAGGCGGGCGTGGACGTCATCGCCATCGACACCGCCCACGGCGCGCACCGGGACGTCCTCGAGGCGGTGCGGGCGACCAAGACGAACTTCAAGAACGTCGAGCTCGTCGCCGGCAACGTGGCGACCGCCGAGGCCGCCGAGGCGCTCTGCAAGGCGGGGGTGGACGCGGTGAAGGTCGGCGTGGGCCCCGGCTCCATCTGCACGACGCGCGTGGTCTCCGGCGTCGGCGTCCCCCAGATCACCGCGGTGGACGACTGCACCCGCGCCGCCGAGAAGTACGGCGTGCCGGTCATCTCCGACGGCGGCGTGAAGTTCTCGGGCGACCTCGTGAAGGCCATCGCGGCCGGCGCGTCGAGCGTGATGATCGGGTCCCTGCTCGCGGGCACCGAGGAGGCGCCCGGCGACGTGATCCTCTACCAGGGCCGCAGCTACAAGTCGTACCGGGGCATGGGCTCGCTCGGCGCGATGAAGCAGGGCTCCAAGGACCGCTACTTCCAGGCCGAGGTCTCGGACGCCGACAAGCTCGTGCCCGAGGGCATCGAGGGGCGGGTGCCGTACAAGGGCACCGTCGAGATGACGCTCTTCCAGCTCGTGGGCGGCCTGCGCAGCGGCATGGGCTACCTCGGCTGCAAGGCGATCGCGGAGCTGCGGGTGAAGCCGCGCTTCGTGCGGATCTCCACCTCCGGCCTGCGCGAGAGCCACGTGCACGACGTCATCATCGAGAAGGAAGCGCCGAACTACCGGGCGGACTGATTCCCTCCGCTCGTGGTGAGCCTGTCGGACCACGAGCCGGCGCAGCGCGGCTTTTGCCGCTCGCACCCGACAGGCGGCGAGGCGAGCGGTCTTTGACGTCGGAGCCGGAGGCCCGCGTTGGACATCCACGCAGAGAAGATCCTCATCCTCGACTTCGGGTCGCAGTACACGCAGCTCATCGCGCGCAGGCTGCGCGAGCTCGGCGTCTACTGCGAGATCCACCCGTGCACGATGAAGCCCGAGGCGATGCGCGCGTTCGCGCCCCGGGGCGTGGTCCTCTCCGGCGGGCCGATGTCGGTGCTCGCCGAGGGCAGCCCGCGCGCCGACCGGCTCGCCTTCGAGCTGGGCGTCCCCGTCCTCGGGATCTGCTACGGCCTCCAGCTCCTCGCCCATGAGCTGGGCGGGCGCGTGGACAAGGCCGCGCACCGCGAGTTCGGCCCGGCGACCATCGAGACGCGCGAGGGCGCGGAGCTGTTCGAGGGGCTGCCGCGCAAGCTCGACGTCTGGATGAGCCACGGCGACCGCGTCGAGGCGCTGCCGCCCGGGTTCGAGCCCATCGCCGCGACGTCCTCGGCGCCGTTCGCCGCCGTCGAGGACCGCCGCCGGCGCTTCTTCGGCGTGCAGTTCCACCCCGAGGTGGTCCACACGCCGCTCGGCAAGGACATCCTCCGCAACTTCGCCTACCGCGTGTGCGGCTGCTCCGGCAGCTGGTCGATGCGGGCCTACGTGGAGATCGCGGTCGAGCAGATCCGCGCCCAGGTGAAGGACGGCCACGTCCTCTGCGCGCTCTCGGGCGGCGTGGACTCCGCCGTCGCGGCGCTCCTCGTCCACCGCGCCATCGGCGACCGGCTCCGCTGCATCTTCGTGGACAACGGCGTGCTCCGCGCCGGCGAGCGCGCCCAGGTCGAGGAGGTCTTCGGGCGGATGTTCCACCTGCCGCTCGTGACCGTGGACGCCTCCGAGCGCTTCCTCGCGAAGCTCGCCGGCGTCACCGACCCCGAGCAAAAGCGCAAGATCATCGGCCGCGAGTTCATCGCGGTGTTCGAGGAGCAGGTGGAGGGCCTCGCCGCCGGCGGCGAGCGCGCCCAGTTCCTCGTCCAGGGCACGCTCTACCCCGACGTCATCGAGTCGGTCTCCTTCAAGGGACCGTCCGCCACCATCAAGAGCCACCACAACGTCGGCGGCCTCCCCGAGGTGATGAAGCTCGGGCTCGTCGAGCCCCTGCGCGAGCTCTTCAAGGACGAGGTGCGCCGGCTCGGGATCGAGCTCGGGCTGCCGCCGCACATCGTCCAGCGCCAGCCGTTCCCCGGCCCGGGGCTCGCCATCCGCGTGCTCGGCGAGGTCACCGAGGAGCGGCTCGCCGTGCTCCGCAGGGCGGACACCATCGTCCAGGAGGAGATCCGCGCGGCCGGCCTCTACGAGAAGCTCTGGCAGGGGTTCGCGGTGCTCCTCCCGGTGCGCAGCGTCGGCGTCATGGGCGACGAGCGCACCTACGAGGCCACCTGCGCCATCCGCGCCATCGAGTCGACGGACGGCATGACCGGCGACTGGGCTCGCCTGCCCTACGACCTCCTCGGGCGCATGTCCTCGCGCATCATCAACGAGGTCCGCGGCATCAACCGCGTCGTGTACGACATCTCCTCGAAGCCGCCCGCCACGATCGAGTGGGAGTAGCGCGCGCCGGGAAGCGCCCCGGCACCGCCGGGGCCTCGCCTCGCAGAGGAGGCGCGGCGCGCCCACCCGGTCGCCGGTGTAGGCGCGAGGTTGCTCGCTTCCTTAGTTTGCCGGCTGGCGGCAGAGGGCTATCATCCCGCCGGATCGGAGGCTTCCAAGATGGCGCGATCGTCCGCGGTCCGCGCGCTCGCCCCGCTGGCAATGCTCGCGGCGGCCGGGTGTCAGGACTACAACTTCAACCCCGTCGGCCACTGCCTGGTGCAGCCCGGCAACGAGCGCGTCACGCTCTCGGATCTCTCGTCGGCGGACATCCTGTTCGTCGTGGACGACTCCGGGTCGATGGCAGCCGAGCAGGCGAAGCTCGCCCAGAACTTCACCCGGTTCGTCTCCAGGATCGATCAGTTCAACGCGGAGCGCGCGGCGGCCGGGCGCTTGCCGATCGACTTCCACATCGCGGTCACCACGACGTCGGTGTTCTGGAACCCGGAGTACGGGAGCTCCTTCGCGTACACGTGCCAGGCGGGGACCTGCGTGAACTCGTCGGGCACCCCGTTGCTCGGGGACGACGGGCAGGTGGTGAAGTGCACCCGCGAGACGAGCGTGCTCGCCGACCAGCTCGGCGCCAACGGCGCCGCGGGCTGCGGGCAGCTCACGCACACCTACGACTTCTCCTTCTGCACGAGCCAGCAGAGCCCGGTCGGAGTCGCGGTGGAGGGCGCCCGCTACCCGCAGGGCGACTTCGTGGGCTGGCACGGCAACCCGCGCGTCCTGCACTTCGACAAGGAGCTCTACGGCGCGGGAGCGAAGAACCGCCAGGGCTTCACGCGGCAGCAGCTCATCGACTGGTTCGTCGGCGGCACGAGCGTCGGCGGAAACGTGATCGTCGGCACCTGCGGCTCCGGCCAGGAGCAAGCGCTCCAGGCGGCGCGGCTCGCGCTGCAGAAGGCGCTCGGGGGACAGCAGAAGGACGCGTACACGATGTCGGGCGCCCCGGCGTGGGACGGGACGAACGCGACGGCGCCGGCGGAGTGGCCGCGCAAGGACTCGAAGCTCGTGCTCGTGTTCGTCGGCGACGAGGACGACTGCTCTTCCCCCAACGACGCCAGCGCGGGCATCGTCATGCGCGCGGATCCGACCGGCGCCGACGCCTGCGTGCGCGACTACGAGTCGACGGACCCGACCAAGAAGAAGGAGTTCGGGGTCGGCGAGATCGTGGACTACTTCGCGAGCCTCGGCCGCCCGCTCGGCGCGGCGTTCATCCTGCCGGCGGCGCAGACCTCCTGCTCGGGGGACTCGTGCACCGCGGGGCTCTGCTGCCAGACCGACTGCGCCTGCGGCTCTGCGAACTGCGGCGCCCAGGCTCCCGGCAACCGGCTCCTCGACGCCGCCCACGCGCTGCGCGGCAAGGGCGCGGACGTCATCACGGGCTCGGTGTGCGACCCGGACTTCGGCACGCTCCTCGAGTCGGTCGCCGACATCCTGAAGCCGCCCGCAGGCCTGGAGCTGAATACCGAGCCCGCCGAGGGCCAGATCGCGCTGCTCCGGATCGCCAAGGCGAACGGCCAGCCGAGGAAGACCTGCAACGGGCCCGCGCCTGCCGGCACGGCGTTCGCCGCGGCGCAGGACCAGAACCTCTGCAAGGACGCGACCGGCGCCGCGGTGCGGTGCGACTGGTGGTTCACCGCCACCAAGGACGCCGGCGACGCGGTCGCGGTCTCGACGTTCATCTACATCAACCATGCGACGAACAACTGCGAGGCCGATCCGGGCGAGACCTACTCCGCCGACTACATCGCCCTGAACCCGCGGAGCGGCTGCACGACCCGCACCGAATGCCAACAGGCGCTCGGCGGTCGGGTCGAGGACTGGGGCTGCTACACGCCGCCCGGGACCGGCCGCGGCACCTGCGTGTGCTGCGCGCCTGGCTCGACGGCGCTGGAGTGCCAGCCGTGAGCCGGGCGGCCCGCGCCGGCTCGCTCCTCGCGGTGGGCGCGCTCGCGCTCGCCGCCTGCGAGCAGGTGCCCTCGCAGGCGGTCACCCGCTGCGAGTCGACGCAGGTCGTTCCGGCGGCGGTGAAGACGGACATCCTCTTCGTCATCGACGACTCGATCTCGATGGACGAGGAGCAGGCGAACCTGCGCGACAACCTGAACGCGTTCATCACCGCGCTCGTCGCCGCGCCCGTGGCGAACGAGTTCCAGATCGGGATCACCTCCACGTCGGTCGAGGACTACGGCGCCACCGCCACCAGCGGCCAGGCGTACACGAGCGGCCCGGCCACGGGGAAGCCGTTCCCGGACGGCGCGCTCATCGCCATCCAGCAGAGCTCCCCCGGGGTGGCGGTGCCGGGCGACATCCTCTGGAAGTCCGGCACGGGCTTCGAGGGGACGCGCATCCTCACCGCCTCCTCGCCCTCGCTCGTCGACGACTTCAAGGCGAACGTGCGGGTCGGCACCTACGGCACGTTCAAGGAGCAGCCGTTCCGCGCGGCGCGCCTGGCGCTCTCCGATCGCATCGCGGACGGCACGAACGCCGGGTTCCTGCGGAGCGGGGCGCGGCTCGCGGTCGTCTTCGTCTCCGACGAGGACGACTGCTCCGACACGGCCGCGCCCTTCGCCGTCGACGACGTCGACTGCCACAACCCGGGCTTCAAGGCCTCGAGCCTCGACTCGATCGGCGACGTCGTGACCTTCCTCCGCGACCCGATCGACGGAGAGCGCCGGGAGGTCGTGGTCGCATCCATCGTCGGCGTGGACCCGGCGAGCGGTGAGCCGTCGTGCGCCACCTGCGCGAACGACGTGTGCGGGACCGCGCTCGACGGCGGGCTCCGCTTCACGGAGCTCGCGAGCGCGCTCGGGAGCGTGCGGACCCGGACCGGCTCCATCTGCGACGCGAGCTTCAAGAGCATCCTCGAGGACATCGCCGGCCTGCTCGTCGCCCAGTCGGTGCCGCTCCAGGGGACCCCCGCGGACTGGCGCATGCTCGCGGTCGGAGTGGATCGCGCGGGGCTCGAGACCATCCCTTGCACGGTCGCGCTCGACGGTACGGCCGAGGCGGCCACTGCCGGCGCGGTCTACACGCCCCCCCTCTCGGGGCGCCCCGCGACCGTCACGTTCCAGAACGCGTGCCGGCTCCAGCAGGGCGATCGCGTGCAGCTCCAGCTGATCTGCGCCGGCTGACCGGGTCATCCGCACCCGCCGGGTGACGGATCGTGAAGACCTCCGTCCGGAGCCTGCGCGGCCGGGCGCGGGTGTGCAACAACTCGTTCATGGTCCCCGCCCTCGCGCTCGTTCTCGCGACCGCGCTCTCCTCGGCCGCCCCGGCAGGACCGGCGGCCGCTGCGTCGAGTCAGACGCTCGCGTCGCTCGTCGCGCGCGCCGACGCCGCGTACGTCCGCCGCGCGGATCCCGCCGAGCTCGCGGCCGTGGGCGCCGCGCTCGACGAGGCGGAGCGCCTCGGGCCCGAGGACTACGAGGTGCTCTGGCGGCGGGCGCGCCTCGAGGTCTGGCTCGCGGACGATCCCTCGCTGCCGAAGGACGAGCAGACGCGGCTCGGCAAGCGCGCCTGGGACTACGGCGAGCGGGCGATCCGGGCGAACCCGGCGCGCGTCGAGGGATGGAACTACGCGGCCGCGGGCATGGGGCAGTACGCGCTGGGGCTCGGCATCCTGCGCGCGCTGCGCGAGGGCCTGGAGGGGAAGTTCAAGGACCGGCTCTCGCACGCCGAGAAGATCGACCCCGGGTTCGGGGGAGGCGCCATCCAGACCGCCTGGGGCCGCTTCTGGTACGAGCTGCCCTGGCCCAAGTACGACGCGCGAAAGTCCGAGCGGGCGCTCAAGGACGCGCTCGGGCGCAACCCGGACAACGTCCGCGCGCGCGTCTACCTCGCGGACACCTACCGCAAGCAGGGGCGGAAGCGCGAGGCGCGCGAGCAGCTCGAGAAGGCTGCCGCGGACGCGCCCGGACGCTATGACGAAGCCGAGGAGCGGCGCTGGCAGGGGATCGCCCGCCGCAAGCTCGCCGAGTGAGGAGAACGCGATGATCGCCGAGGCCGAGCTGAAGACGGGGTCGCCCGCCGCGCGCAACCTGGTCGCGCTGTTCGAGGCGCAGGCGAAGGCGCGCGCCGATCGCACCGCCGTGAAGATGAAGCGCGAGGGGCGCTGGCAGGAGGTCTCCTGGGCGGACCTCGCCCGCCGGGCACGCGACGTCGCCGACGGCCTCGCCGCCATCGGGCTCCACCCCGGAGACCGGGTGGCGATCATCGGCGAGACCAACATCGAGTGGATCCTCGCCGATCTGGGCATCCTCGGCGCCGCGGGGATCACGGTCACGATCTACCAGTCGAACAAGGCCGCCGAGTGCCAGTACATCCTGGCCGACTCCGGGGCGCGCTTCGTCTTCTGCGACACCGACGTGCAGGTCGCGAAGATCCGCGACGTGCGGGGCAAGCTGCCCGCCCTCGAGGGCATCATCCGCGCGACCGGGATCGCGGCGGATCCGTTCGAGCGCACGCTCGCGGACCTGGAGCGCTCGGGCGCGGAGTGGCGGCGCGCGAACCCCGACGCGCACGCCGCCCGCCTCGCGGTGGTCGGCCCGGACGCGCCGGCGAGCTTCATCTACACCTCCGGCACGACCGGCAACCCGAAGGGCGTCGTCCTCACCCACGGCAACTGGGTCTACGAGGGGTATGCGATCGAGCAGATCCGGCTCATCGGCCCGGACGACCTCGTCCTCATGTTCCTGCCGATGGCGCACTCGTTCGCGAAGGTCATCGAGGCCGTCTGGTTCGCCACGGGCGCGACCTGCGCGTTCGTGGAGTCGCTCGAGAAGATCCTCGACAACGCCTCGGAGGTGCGGCCGACGGTGATGCCCTCCGTGCCGCGCATCTTCGAGAAGGCCTACAACACGGTCATCTCGAAGGGCCTCGCGACGCCGGGCCTCAAGGGCAAGCTCTTCCAGCTCGCCATGGAGAGCTTCGAGCAGTACGCGACCGCGGCCGAGCAGGGGAAGAGCTACTCGTCCTTCGGCTTCCTCGTGGGCAAGAAGCTGGTGTTCCCGAAGCTCACGCACGCGCTCAACGAGAAGTTCGGCGGGCGCATGCGCCTCTTCGTGTCCGGCGGCGCGCCGCTCTCCCCGAAGATCGCCCACTTCTTCGGCGTGCTCGGCTTCACCATCCTCGAGGGCTACGGCCTCACCGAGTCGTCCGCCGGCACGTTCGTGAACCGCCCGGGCGAGAACCGGATCGGCACGGTCGGGCCGCCGGTGCCCGGGACCGAGGTGCGGATCGCGGACGACGGCGAGATCCTCGTGAAGGGCGCCGGCGTGATGAAGGGGTACTACAACGCCCCGGCGGCGACCGCGGAGGTGCTGCGGGATGGCTGGCTGTACACGGGGGACATCGGCTACCTCGACGAGGCGGGCCACCTCCGGATCACCGACCGCAAGAAGGACATCATCGTCACGGCGGGCGGGAAGAACGTCGCGCCGCAGAACCTCGAGAACGAGCTCAAGACGGAGCCGCTCGTCTCGCAGGTGATGGTGCACGGCGACAAGCGGAAGTTCCTCTCGGCGCTCGTCGCGCTCAACGAGGAGAACGCCCGCAAGTGGGCGACCGACGCCGGCGTCCCGGCGGGCGCCGCGCTCCACGAGGACCCGCGCGTGCGCGCCCAGATCCAGAAGGCGATCGACGCGCTCAACGCCAAGCAGGCGAGCTACTCCACCATCAAGAAGTTCGCGATCGTGCCGCGGGACTTCACGCAGGAGTCGGGGGAGCTGACGCCCACGCTCAAGGTCAAGCGCAAGGTCGTCACGCAGAACTACAAGGACCTCCTCGACTCGTTCTACTTGGAGTAGCCGGGGCTCCCCCCCACGGGCGCTCGCGCCCGGGGGGAGCATTGCTCTACTGTCGCCGGCACCAGGTCAGCGGGGGCCGAGCCAACCCATGGGGGGCCAGGTGGACCAGAGCGGCCTTCGAGTCCTCCTCGTCGAGGACGACGACGACAACCGGGAGCTGATGGCCGAGGTCCTCGAGGCGTCGGGCTACGTGGTGCTTCCGGCCGCGAGCGGTCAGGAAGGGCTGAAGACGCTCTCCGAGCACTCGATCGACGTCGTCGTCACCGACGTCGGCATGCCCGGGATGGGCGGGCTCGAGATGGCGAAGGCCGCGAAGTCCATCGCCCCCACGGTCCCGGTGGTGATCGTCACGGGCTGGGCGGAGCGCGACGACATCGCGAGAGCGCGCGGGCGGGAGGTCGACGCGGTGCTCATCAAGCCCGTCGATCCCGACGCGCTCACCTCCGCCGTGGCCGACGTGCTCCGCGCCCGCCCTCGCCCGTAGCGCTGCAGCCCTCGCTTGACAGCCCTTCCGCGGGCCAATACGTATCATCGACGCCGCGCCGATTTCCGAATCGGTGCGCGCCGAGGAGGCCCCGCCCGATGGCCGAGCAAGTGACGAGCGTGAAGGACGTGTTCGAGCGCCACATCCCGGGTCGCTTCCAGGCGAAGCCGGACGTGGTGCAGAAGATCAGCGCCGTGTACCAGTTCAACATCTCGGGCCCGGGCGGTGGCGTCTGGACGGTGGACTGCACGGCGCCGGGCGGCCGGGTCGCCGAGGGGCACGCACCGAACGCGAAGTGCACGGTGGCCGCCACCGACGCCGACTTCCTGAACATCGTGAACGGCAAGCTCAACGCGCAGATGGCCTTCATGTCCGGCAAGCTCAAGATCCAGGGCGACATGGGCCTCGCGATGAAGCTCCAGCAGATCCTGTAGCGGTGCCGCCGCTCGAGGGACTCCGCGTTCTCGATCTGTCCCGGCTGCTCCCGGGGCCGTTCGCGACGCTCGTCCTCGCGGATCTCGGCGCCGACGTGGTGAAGATCGAGGCCCCGCCGGACGGCGACGCCCTCCGCTCGCTCCCGCCGCTCGCCGGCGAGGCCTCCGGCGCGTTCCACGCGCTCAACCGCAACAAGCGTTCGCTCGCCCTCGACCTGCGCCGCCCCGAGGGCGTGGCCGCGTTCCTGCGGCTCGCGGCCCGCGCCGACGTGGTGGTCGAGTCCTACCGCCCCGGCGTCCTCGACCGCATGGGCCTCGGCTACGCCGCGCTCCGCGCCGCGAGCCCGCGCCTCGTGCTGTGCTCGATCACCGGCTACGGCCAGGACGGCCCGTACGCCGGGCGGGCCGGGCACGACGTGGACTACTGCGCCCTCGCGGGCGTGCTCGGGCTGAACGGCGAGCCGGAGCGGCCCGTCCTGCCGGGTGTGCAGATCGCCGATCTCGCCGGCGGGGCCTGGCCCGCGGTGGCGGGCATCCTCGCGGCGCTCGTCCGGCGCGCGGCGACCGGGGAGGGCGCTCACGTGGACGTTTCGATGGCGGAGGGCGCGCTCGCCCTCATGACGCTCCCGCTCGCCCTGGCCTGGGCGCGCGGCGCGCCGACCGTCCGGGGGCGGGAGCTGCTCTCCGGCGGCGCGGCCACGTACGGCGTGTACCGCACGAAGGACGGGCGCTTCGTGGCGCTCGGCGCGCTCGAGCCGAAGTTCTTCGCGGCGTTCTGCGAGGCGGTCGGGCGGCCGGAGCTCGCGCCGCGCCAGCTCGAGGGCGGCGGCGCGGGCCCGCGCGCCGAGCTGGAGGCGATCTTCGCGGCGCGGACGCGCGACGAGTGGGCGGCCTTCGCGGCGGCGCACGACGTGTGCGTCGCGCCGGTGCTGGAGGGCGACGAGCCCTGCTCCGATCCGCACCTCGCCGCGCGCGGCGCGTTCGTCGAGGTGGCGACGCCGTGGGAGGGCAGGGCGATCCGCGGCGTCGCGACGCCGGTGCGGCTCCGCGGTGAGGAGGCGCCCCGGAGGCCGGCGCCGCGGATGGGCGAGCACGGCGAGGCGGTGCTGCGCGAGGCCGGCTTCTCCGAGGAGGAGCTCGCGTCGTTGCGGGCGGCCGGCGCGCTCGGTCCGTGACGACACTGCCCGCGGCCCGTCCGGGCGTCCGGGCGATTGGCTTGACAGCACCCCGGTCGCCCGAACATCCTCTCCCGCCGATGCGCGCGCTCATCGCCGCGGCCCTCGCGGCCTACCTGGCGCTCACGGCGATCGCGCCGCACGTCCACCTCGAGGACCCCGGGAGCGGCGGGCACCCGTGCGCGGTGTGCGTCTCGCGCATCGGCGACGTCGCGACCCGCGCCACCCCCGAGCTCAGGCCCTCGCCGCTGGTCACGGGCGAGGTGATCCTCCCGCCCGGGCTCCCGCCTCTGGCCGGCGCTCCGCTCGGCGCAGTCCCCGGTCAGTCCCCTCCCGTCCCCGCGTAGCCGGTTGCCTTTCGCGAACCGCGGCCGCCCCATTCACCAGGGGTGCGTCGCGCAGCCGTGACGACGGGCCAGGGGCGCCTCGCGCGCCCGGGAGCAGGACGACATGAGAACGACGATCGCGGCGAGCGTGCTCGCCGCAGTCCTCGCGCTGCCGCAGCAAGGCGGCGCGCAGGAGACGCCGGCAGCTTCGACCGGCGCGGCGAGCGGTGAGGCGAGTCCGCCGGCGCGCGCGCCGCAGGGGCCTCCCGGAGCACCCGCCGAGCAGTCCGAGGCGGAGAAGAAGAAGCTCGAGGAGGACATCACGCGCGAGCTGGGCGGTGCGCCCGCTTCGAGCGGGCAGCCGGCGGCCGGCGGCGGGGAGACCCCGGGCCAGGGCGGGGCGGCCGCCCCGGGTACGGCGGGCGCCGCGCCCTCCGACGCGGCCCGCTACGCGCGCGTGCTGCTCCTGCCCGACGTGAGCGCCATCGGCAGCGGCGCCGCGACCTTCGGGACCTACGACATCGGGAAGCTCTCCCCGCGCTCGGGGCCCTTCGGCCCGGCGGACAAGCCGGGCTTCCAGTTCCAGGAGCTCGAGCTCGGGCTCCAGGCCGTCGTGGATCCCTACGCGCGCGCCGACGCGTTCGTCTCGTTCACGCCGGACGGCGCCGACGTGGAGGAGGCGTACCTGACGACGCTCTCGCTCCCCGCCGGCCTGCAGCTCCGCGCGGGGAAGCTCTTCAGCCCCTTCGGCCGCCAGAACCAGCAGCACCCGCACGTCTGGGAGTTCGTGGACGCGCCCCTCGCGCGCTCGCGGCTCCTCGCCGACGAGGTGCTCTCGGGCCCGGGCGTGGACGCGAGCTGGCTCGCGCCCCTGCCCTGGTTCGCGACGCTCCACCTCGCGGCCCAGAGCACGGCGCCCGGGGCGGGGGAGGCCGAGGCGCTCACCGGCATCGCGCGCCTCGAGCAGTTCTTCCCGCTCGCGGCGACGGCGACGCTCGGCCTCGGGCTCTCCGCGGCGCGCCGGGACGAGCCGGGCGGCGGAGCGTTCCGCGACCTCGGCGGTGTGGATCTGTACCTGCGCTTCCGCCCGCTCGAGAGCCGGTCCTACCTCGCGCTCTCCGGCGAGCTGTACGCGCGCCGCTTTCGCGGCGTCCCGGACGCGCCGCGCGGCACGGACACCGGCGGCTGGGCGCAGGCGTTCTGGCGGCAGGGGAGCTACTTCGGCTACGGCGCGCGCTACGAGTGGGCGCCGTCGGCAGGGGAGGCGGAGCCCGGGACCGAGCAGCGCGTGGCCGCGCTCGCGGCGTGGCTCCCCTCGGAGTTCCAGCGGCTCCGGCTGCAGGTCGCGTACGACCGGCGGCCGGGCGGACAGGACGGCCTCGAGACGCTCGTCCAGCTCGAGTTCGGCATCGGCGCGCACGGCGCGCACCCGTTCTAGGAGATCACCATGCGCACCTCGCTGCTCGCATCGCTCGCCCTGCTCCTGCCCGCGCTCGCCGCCGCCGAGCCCAAGGTCGTCACCACCACCGAGGGGCTCGCCGCGCTCGCGCGCGAGGTCGGCGGCGATCGCGCCCGCGTGGAGAGCCTCTCCCGCGGCGTGCAGGACCCGCACTTCGTGGACGCGAACCCGATCCTCGCGGTGAAGCTCAGGAACGCCGACCTCCTCGTGGACGTCGGCCTCGACCTCGAGATCGGCTGGCTGCCGCCGCTCGTGAACCAGTCCCGGAACGCCCAGATCCAGCCCGGCGGCCCGCGGCGGCTCACCGCCGCGAGCGTGATCCAGGTGCTCGACGTGCCGACCGGCGTCGTCGACCGCAGCCGCGGCGACCTCCACCCCGGCGGCAACCCGCACTTCCTCACCGACCCGCGCCGCGCGCTGAAGGTCGCGGAGGCGATCGCCGGGCGGCTCGCGGCGCTGGATCCCGGCGGTGCCGATCGCTACCAGAAGAACCTCGCCGCGTTCCGCGGCAGGATCGAGGCGGCGATCCCGCGCTGGCAGGCGGCGCTCGCGCCCGTGAAGGGGCGGAAGATCATCACCCAGCACCGGACGCTGCCCTACTTCCTCGAGTGGACGGGGCTGCAGTCGGTGGGCGAGCTCGAGCCCCGCCCCGGCGTCCCGCCGCCGCCCGCGCACCTCGCCGACCTCGTCGGCCTGGCGAAGCGCGAGGGGGTGAAGGCGATCGTGCTCGAGAACTACTACGACCGGCGGTCGGCGGACGTCGTGGCGAAGTACTCCGGCGCCAAGGTGGTGCAGATCCCCGGCGACGTCGGGGGCGAGCCCGGGCTCGACGGCTACGAGAAGTACGTGGACATGCTCGTCACGCGCGTGGCCGGGGCGGCGCGATGAGCGGCGCGCTCGTGCGCCTCGAGGGCGCGGCCATCGGGTACGGCCGCCGGCCGCTCCTCCAGGGGCTCGACCTCGCCGTCGGACCGGGCGAGTTCCTGGCGGTGGTCGGCCCGAACGGCGGCGGGAAGACGACGCTCCTCCGGACCCTGCTCGGCGCCCACGCTCCGGTGGCGGGCCGCGTGGTGCGGCGGGAGGGGCTGCGCGTCGGCTACGTGCCGCAGCGCGAGCACGTGGACACCATCTGGCCCTTCACCGCGGGGGAGGTGACGCTGATGGGCCGCGTGCCGGTCCTCGGGCCCTGGCGGCGGCCCCGCCGCGCCGACCGGGAAGAGGCCCGGCGCGCGCTCTCCCGCGTGGGCGTGGAGCACCTCGCGGAGAAGCGCTTCGGCGAGCTCTCGGGCGGACAGCGCCAGCGCACGCTCATCGCGCGGGCGCTGGTCGCCGATCCCGAGCTCCTCGCGCTCGACGAGCCCACGAGCGGCATGGATCCCGCCGCCGAGCTGGGCCTCATGGACCTGCTGCGGGAGCTGCAGCGCAACGGCGCGCTCACGATCGTGATGGTCTCGCACCGCCTCGAGGCGGTGGCCAACTACGCCCGCGCGCTCGCGTTCGTGGACAAGGACCGGAGGCTGTTCCGGGTGGGCAGCCTCGACGAGATGCTCCGCCCGGACGCGCTCGGCGCGCTCTACGGCCGCGCGGTGGCGGTGCGCGAGGAGGCGGGGCGGCGGCTCGTGTACCCGCTCTCCTCGAACGGCGAGGAGGTGCTCCCGTGAGCGCGCTCCAGGAGTTCCTCGCCGCGCGCGAGATCTGGCAGGTCCCGCTCGCCGCGTCCGTCGTCGCGGGCGCGCTCCTCGGCGCGCTCGGGGTGTACGTCGTCCTCCGGCGCACGGTGTTCGTCTCGGCGGCCCTCACGCAGCTCTCGACGCTGGGCCTCGTCGCGACGCTCCTCGCCGAGGAGCGGTTCCACATCGAGACCGAGCACGCCTCCGAGCAGCTGCTCGTCGCGATCACGTTCTCGGTGGTGGGCGCGCTCGTGCTCGGCGCGCTCCGGTCGCGCCGGCTCCCCGCCGAGGCGACCGTCGGCACGGCCTGGGTGGTGTCGTCGGCGCTCGTGGTCCTCGGCGCGAGCCGCCTCGTGCACGCCGCGCACGATCTCGGCGGGATGGTCTTCGGCAACGCGGTGGCGGTGCCGGCGAGCGACCTCGCGGTCATCGCCGGGGTGGCGGTGCTCTGCACCGTGGTCCACCAGCTCTTCGCGAAGGAGCTCGCGTTCACGTCGTTCGACGCGGAGACGGCGCAGGCGGTGGGGATGCGCGTGCAGCTGTGGGACTCGGTGCTGTTCCTCACCATCGGCCTCGCCATCCCGGTCACGGCGAGGGCGCTCGGGGCGCTGCCGGTCTTCGCGTTCCTCACGCTGCCCGCGGCGGGGGCGCTGCTCCTCGGGGCGCGCTTCCGCGTCGCCTTCCCGCTCGCGGCGGCGCTCGGCGTGGTGGCGGCGGCGGGAGGGTACGTCCTCTCCTGGATCTGGGAGCTCCCCACCGGCGCGACGATGGTCGCGCTCGCCGCGTTCCTCGCGGCGCCCGCCGCGCTGCGGCGCCTCGCGCGGTGATCAGCGGGCCCCGCCGGCGCGGCCCGGGCCGGCCGCGTCGTCGAGGAGCTGGGGCAGCGGCGTCATCGTGCGCGCCGTGGCCCCGGCGGAGCGGCGGGGCAGGGTGACCGTGAAGGTGGTGCCGCGGTCGGGCGCCGACTCGACCGCGATGTCGCCGCCGTGCGCCTGCGCGATCTCGCGCGCGATGTGGAGCCCGAGGCCGAGGCCACGGCCCTCCGCGCCGCTCGCGAAGGCGTCGAAGACGGAGGGGAGGAGCTCGGGCGGGATCGCCGGCCCGGGGTTGTGGACCGCCACCGAGGCGCTCGTCGAGCTGGCGCGAAGCTCGACCGTCACGACGGCTTCCGCCTCCGAGTGCTCGCACGCGTTGGCGAGCAGGTTCGAGAGGACCTGGGCGAGCCTATCGCGATCCCAGTCTCCCTCGCACCGCGGGGGGAGCCGCAGGTCGAAGCGGTGCTGCCGGTGGGAGGGCTCGGTCTCGGCCGCCGCCTGCCGGACGAGCTCGCAGAGGTCGATCTCGGCCCGCGTGAGCGGGATCCCGCGGCCGAGCCGGACGCGGGAGACGTCGAGGAGCTGCTCGACCATGCGCGCCATGCGCCGGGCGCTGCGGAGCACGCGCTCGAGGTGGCCGCGCACCTTCGCGTCCTCGCTGCGCCTGAGCGCGAGCGTCGCGCCGGCGACGACCGCGCCGAGCGGGTTGCGGAGATCATGGCCGAGCACGGCGACGAACGTCTCGGAGAGCCGGACCGCGCGGTTCAGCTCGTCGATGAGCCGCTCGCGCTGCGCCTCGGCGGTGTGGCGGTGGAGCGCCTCGCGGTTCAGCGCGGCGAGCTTCTCCGACGGAAGGGCGAAGTTGCCGGGCTGCTCCGGGGCGACGAGGCGGAGGAGGAGGAGCGCCTCTGGCCCGGGCAGCCGCGCTCCCTCGCAGCGCACCCGCTCGGCGCGCCCCGCGAGCGTGAACGCGCCGGGGAGCGGTCCGGTCGATCGCAGCCAGCTTGCCACGAGCTCGGCGAGCGAGGGATCGCCGGCGAGCTCCACGAGCGCTCGCCCCTCGAGCGCCGCGACGGGTGCGCCGAGCCGCTCGCCCGCGGCCTCGTTGGCCCCGAGCACCACCCCCGCGCGCGAGACGAGCAGGAGCGCGTCCGGCAAGAGCTCTGCGATGGCGCGGAACTCGGCGAGCACGCGATCACTCCCGGACGTACTCGCGGCTCGCTGCGGCGGCCGAGCGCTCGGAGGGGCGGAGGTCGCAGAGCTCGGAGGGCACCGCGGTCCTATGCGGTCCGTCGGGGGTCATGACCGATCCCTTGAGAGGTCTGCCCCCGGCGGAGGACCGGACGAGCGTGCCGGCGATGCGCGGAGCCTGCGGTACGCGGCGAAATGGCGGTGGCGCTACCCTGGCGGTCTCCGGTCACCTCTGTAGCGGATGGAGAAGCGTGCTCAGGCGTCGCGGCCGCGCCGCGCCACCTCACGCGCCTCCTGCGCGAGACCCTCCACCACGGAGTGGAAGCCCTTGAACTGCTCCATGCGCGCCGCGGGCAGCCGGCGGCGGATCTCGGCGGCGATCCGGGGGACCTTCGCGGTGCCGCCGGTGCAGCAGACGACGCCGATGTCCGCGGGCTCCACCCCGGCCGCGCGCACCGTCTCGTCCAGGCTGCCCAGGATCGCGTCCACCTCCCGGCCGCTCGCCTCCTCGAAGCCCGCGCGCGTGACCCGCTCCCGCACCTCGATGCCAGGGTAGGAGAACACGATCTCGGACTTCGTCGCCGAGGAGAGCGTGCGCTTCGCGCGCTCGATCGCCTCGAACAGATGGAAGCCCTGCGTGTCCTCCACGAGGATCGCGAGCTGATCCATGGAGCGGCGATCGTCCTCGGAGAGCGACCACCGCCGCACGTCGGCGAGGAAGCTGGCGATGTCGCGCCGCTGGAGGATCGACAGGTGCGCGGGGGAGCAGAGGTGCTGCACGATCCCCCGAGGCATCCGCAGGACGTTGTTCCCGAACGGCGCCCGGTACTGCACCTCCGCGCCGAAGTGCCGGCCGACCTGTGCCCGCATCAGCGAAGCGTCGAGCGCGTCGCCCGCGACCGCCACGCCGCCCACGGCGAGCACGTCGCCTCGCTCGAGCGCGCGGGGCCCGATGCGGAGCACGGTGAAGTCCGAGGTGCCGCCGCCGAAGTCGCCGATCAGCGCCAGCTCCTCGCGCTGCGCGGCGGCGCCGAACGCGCGCGCCGCGGCGACCGGCTCGGGCAGGAAGTGGACCTCCTCGAAGCCGGCGAGCTCCGCCGCCTTGCGGAGCCGGGCCTCGGCGAAGGCGTCGTCCTCTCCGTCGAAGTGGACCGGGCGCCCCAGGAGCGCCCGCCGCACCTCCGTCCCGAAGTGCGCGTCGGCCCGCACGCGCATGTGGCGCAGCAGGGCGGCGACCAGCTCCTCCGCGGAGACGAGGCGCCCGCGGAGGATCGTCCCGCGGAAGGATCGCGAGCCGAGGTGGTGCTTGATGGAGCGCAGCAGGCGGGCTTCGCCGCCGTGCTCGACGAACTGGCGAAGCGCCTCGCCGCCTACGAACACCCCGCCGGCGTCGGGGAAGCAGAGGATGCTCCGCAGGATCGTCGGATCGGACGCGTCGGGATCGAGCGGCACCGGGTCGAACACCCGATCCCCGTTCGCGGCGGCGAGGAGCGAGTTGCTCGTGCCGAAGTCGATGGCGTAGAGCGTCGGAAGATGGGGCATGCGGCTCTCCGGCGCGCCCGCCGCGGCGACCTCGTCTCTTCCGACCCGCGTCCGCCGGACGCCCGGCCAGCAGGGGCGAGCACGTTCCGAGGCGCGAGAGCGGCTGCCCGGCCAGCGACGTGACCGTGCCGATCGAGAGGGGGTGCGGGGGCGCGAGGTGACCTTCTCTGAGGGATTCGTGGCGCGGGTCGCACTTGATAACCCGTCGCCGGCGACGCCGCCAACCGTTGTCGTGCGCGAGCTGGACTCGCTGGCTGGAGGAGCTCCGCGAGCTTCTTCTGCCGGGCCCGACACCGGACCTGTTCAGGGTGGGACTCCCCGAGATGCTCACTTGCGTCGGGGGGACTTCTTTCCGCCAGAACCATTGAGAGCGACGGCCGCGCGGATGAGCGCCTTGAACGCATTCGCGTCGACCTCCTCACCCTCGTGAATGTCGATGGCGCGCCTTGCGTTCCCGTCGAGGCTCGAGTTGAAGAGCTTGGCAGGATCTTTCAACGAAGCGCCCTTGAAGAAGGTCAGCTTCACCGTCGACTTGTACGACTCTCCCGTGCAGATGCCCCCGTCATGGGACCACACCGGGGTCCCCATCCACTTCCACTCTTCCACGACCTCAGGGTCGGCCTCCCTGATGAGGGCACGCATCCTCGCAAGCGTATCGCCTCTCCAGTCACCCAGCTCGGCGATCCTTTCGCTGATGAGTCTCGAGGCCGCCTCGCCTGCTGCCTGTGAATGACTCTTCATCGTCCCGCCCTTCGTTCGCGACAGGCCGCGTTGCCCGTGGAGCGGCCGGATGAACGCCTCCTCATAATGGGCGACGTCGTGAGACACGACATCTTTGCGGGCGCCTCCGCGTCAGCGACTCGCCGGCAACACCACGCACGCCGTCTGCGACGGACACGACGCCTTCCGCTGGAGCTCGCACGCGCGCTTGCGGTCGCCACGCTCTGGTAGTACTCGCGCGGATAGGCTTTCCACGCCGAGCCAATCCGATCCCGGATGACGCCGGATGCTGTCCTCCAGCGCGGTCGTCATCTCTGCCATCAGCCCCGCCATCCGGAGCAGGTGGAGCCTCCCTTGATGGATGCTCAGGTCGCCGGGCGCGAGCTCGATGGCCGCGTCGAGGTGCTTCACGGCGCGACGGAAGCCCGCGAGCTCCTGGTCCGCGCCGCCCCGGCCATCCGCCTTCGCGTCACCGGCCGCGCGCGCTGCGAGCCCGACCTCGACGTTCGCGAGGCATTTGTGACCTTCGGCTCGCGTGTGGCCTTCGACGGCCTTGAGCCAGGCTTCACACGTCGCCTTCGCGGCGGCGAGGTCACCAGCCAGGAAACTTCCAGACCCACTGCGGACCATCTTCCAGGCTCGCGGTCGAGTCGGTGCTGGCGCCCGGAGTCCTGCTCGATCCGCCCCGATGCGGCACATCGTGCGCTCTCCTGCTAGCGTGTCGTGTTCGTCCATGGGAGGCGTACATGTCCGGAGTCGCTCGTTCACTCATCGTCTTCGGCTGGTATCTCGCGGGCTTCGGAATTGGGCTCGTCCTCATTCCGAACATCCTGCTCGGGATCTTCGGCCTGCCGCCAACCGAGGAGGTCTGGATCCGCGTCGTCGGGGTGCTGGTGCTCGTCATCGCCTACTTCAATGTCCGGCTCGGGCGCGAGGAGTTCCTCCCCCATGCGCGGCTCACCGTTCACGCGCGCATGGCGGTGCTCGTCTTCCTGGTCGCGTTCGTACTCGCCGGGCTCGCCAAGCCGATCCTCATCCTGGTCGGCGTGATCGACTTCGCCGGCGCGCTCTGGACCGCCGCAGCGCTCCGGAGCCACGCGCGGAACGCGACCCAGCCGCTGGTTGGATGATCGGGCGTTCCGCACCAGGCCTGATGAGCGACGCGACTTCATCCGGGAGCGTCGGAACGAAGCGGTTGCCGTCACGCCCCGACCGCTGTTACGTTCCGCGGTCGCAAGGGGAGTAGTTCCCGCCGCACGAGCGGCGGAGGGGTGATCGACACACCGCCTTCGGGCCGGTCCCCCACCTCGCCACGCGCGAGACGAACGAGACCTTCGGACGGGGTAACCACACCCTGGCCGAGGTCGTTCGTCCGCCGCATCCGACCCCGGCCAGCCACTTTACGCGGGCACGCCCGCCGGGAGTCGTACTTGGAAGCGATCGTCAGCTCCTTCTTCCTGGTCGCCATCAGCGAGATGGGCGACAAGACTCAGCTCCTCGCGTTTTCGCTCGCGACCAAGTACCGCCGGCCGTGGGTCGTGATGGGCGGGATCCTCGCGGCGACCCTCCTCAACCACGCGCTCGCGTCGACCGTGGGGACGTGGGCGTCGGCGCACGTCCCGCCGCGGGTCATGGCGGGGATCCTCGCAGCGACGTTCATCGCGTTCGGGCTCTGGACCTTGAAGCCGGACACGCTCGAGGAGAACGCGCGGCCGGATCGCTTCGGCCCGTTTCTCACGACGACGTTCCTGTTCTTCCTCGCGGAGATGGGGGACAAGACGCAGCTCGCGACCGTCGCCCTGGCCGCGCGGTTCGGGTCAGTCCTGCTCGTCACCACGGGCACGACGCTCGGGATGCTCGCGTCGGACGGTCTCGCCGTGTTCCTCGGAGAGCGGCTCGCGGAGCGCGCGCCCATGAGGTGGATCCGAATCGGAGCCGCCGGCCTGTTCTTCGCGTTCGGCGCCGCCTCCGCGTGGACGGCGACCCAGGGCGCGTGACTCGACGCACGCGCCCTCCCTCCTCGCCGAGGGGCCGTCGAATCGGCGGCCGTCGTCTGGAGCCGCCTGCACGCCACGCGTGCGGAGCTTGTTCTTGAGGCCGATGATGACGCAACCGCCACTTGCGTCTGGCGCGCATCCACGTCCAGCGGCTGCCCGAGCAGGGCCTGTCGTGGGCTCAGGTGGCGCGCAATCACAGGTGCTCGGCGTCGAACGCGAGGCGGGCCGTTTGGGCCGGCAGCGGCTGCACCCGCAGCACGAGGTTGCGCCGCGAGTGCAACACACGGTGTTCCGTCGTGACGAGACCCGTCAATGGCAAGGACAGACCAGCCCCTGGCCGCCGTCGTGAGCGGTCTTCACGCTGTCCGGGCAGGTCGAATCCGAAGAGCACTGCAGCATCCGGGCGCCCAGCGTAGGGAGGTACTCGGCGCATGCGTACGCATAGCTGCTGTAGGAATTGGCGACGTCCGTCGTGAGCCCGAGAGCGGTCGCAATCGCGTTGCATTCAGCCAACGAGTTTTGCGCGTTGAACCACTTCGAGTCATTGCGCATCAGGCGCTGTCCGATCGATGCACACATGTCCGTGCACCCGACCGTTGAGGCGGTGCTGTAGTCCGGGTCGTAGCACCAGTAGATGTGACCCACCTTCGCGCAATGCGGATTCGTTGCGATACCGGCCGGCTCGACCGTCAGCGCTTCTGATTGCTGATCCAGCCCCACGCCCTGTTCCTGCGCCACCTCCTGTCCGCAAGCAACGAGCAGGAGCGCAGCCCCCATCGCCCAGATCACGCGCCTCATCGGTCACCTCCGCGTTTGGCCCTACGAATTACGCGCGGCTCCGTCGCAGCGGGGTATCGATCATCTGGGGTTGCGGCACCGTGCCTTGTACGCCTGTCCGTGCTGGTAGCGAGACCTCGCCGGCTCATCCGCTAGGCACCGGCGGGCCCTCGTGAAGCGCCTCGTCGTGGCGCGCGGGCTACTTACGAGCCCACCCGTATACGAGGAGGTCGGAGAGCGAAGGACCGCCCGGTGTTCGACGAGTTGGAAGACGTTCGCGCGGGTCGGGTTCAGGCGGTCGGCTGGTTAGGCCCCCTACACTGCTCGATGCGAGTCGACCGAGGGTCAAGACCTTCCACTTCCCACTTTTGACGACTGAACCCTTGGGCGCGTCCGTCACCCAGCCGCGTGCACCACGAAGAAACAGTTCTGGATGTCGTGCGGCAGCGTGTGGACCGACACCTCGCCGAAGCCGGCATCCGCAAGCATCGCCCGGGCGCGCTCCTCGCCCCACATCGTCCCGAGCCCGGCCCCGCCCTGCGCGAGCGAGACGGTCATGCAGTGCATGACCGACACGGCATAGAGGAACGGCGCGAGCGGGTGATCGACGTTCCGCTCGAGGGCGCTCGACGCGCGGATGTCCTGCATCAGGAAGATCCCGTCCGGCGCGAGACGCCGCTGGATCGCGCGCAGTGCGCCGGCGGGATCGGCCTGGTCGTGGATCGCGTCGAACGCGGTGACGAGCTCGTACCGCTCGTCGCCGACCGCCCCGGCGGCGTCCCGCACCTCGAACGCGACGTTGGTGAGCCCCTGCTCGGCGGCGGCTGCGCGCGCAGCGCGGATCGCCTCCTCTGAGAAGTCGTGCCCCGTGAACCGGCTCCGCGGGTACGCCCGCGCGAGCGCGACGAGCGCCCGCCCTGAGCCGCAGCCCACGTCGAGGACGGAGATCCCGCTCCGCAGGTCCTCCTCGAGCCCGGGCACGAGGGCGACGATCGCTTCGATCGCGCCCACGACGCTCTGCCCGCTGTCCTCCGCCATCACCTCGTGGAAGCGGTCGAACGCGGAGTACGGGACGCCGCTCCCTCTGCGGAAGCATTCGACGATCCTGTCCTCGACGGACCCGAGCAGCGCCACGTACTGGGCGTAGACCGCGACGTTGTTGGGCGTGGCGGCGCGCGTGAGGAGCGCCGCGTGCGCGGCGGGCAGGCGGTACCGTCCGCCTCGCGGCTCGTACTCGACCATCCTCGCCGTCGTCATCGCGCCGAGCCACTCGCGAACGTACCGCTCGTCCAGCCGCGCCTCGCGCGCGAGCTCCTCGCTCGTCGCGGGCGGCAGGCGCGCCATCGCGTCGAAGAGCCCCGTGCGGTGGCCGATCGAGGTCATGAGCGCCGTCCCGGCGTCGTCGAGCATGGCGACGAGTCGGCTCCCGAACGCCTCCACCGCCTGCGGGTCCGGTGTGGCCCGCGTGGATGCCGCATGCTGCTGCTCCATGGCCGCCCTCCTAGCCGCGGGATCTAGGCGCGGCGCAACGCCACAGCCATGACGGTGCCGGCAGGAGGTCGGTCGAGCGCCGCCTCGGACGCCATATCGAAGCCAACCAGGCTTGACCCGGGGGCCACGTCGCTGCGCCGTTCGCGTTTGGGCCTACGGGCAGACCGGCGAGAGGTCGACGAGGGGATCGCTGAGGTCCGGCAGGCACGTCGCGACCGGATCGTCGGCCCGCACGCACACGTGGTAGCTGAGCTCCGTCACCGTCGGAGCGTCCCACACAGTTCGGCACGCTTCCTCGGTGGCGAAGCTGAACCGCAGCCCGAACTCCTGCTGCCCGGGATCGAGCTCCGGCACCCACGGCGGACCGGAGTACTGCCTCCAGACCTCTTCCAGGAGCCCGCCGTCGAGCATCCTCATCGTCGTGTCGGTCCGCTGGTACGCGTAACACCGGATCGGGAAGTCGCAGACGTTCACCATACGATACCCGTGCACCCACTCGCCGGAGAGCTCGCCGCAGTGCACGTCCTCCACGTGCAGGCACGACGTGGCGACGTTGCACGACGCCCAGGGCGTGAGGAGTGCCGGCTCGATCCATCGCGGGCACCCGGTCCCGCCTTGAGCGCAGGGGCAGATGCACGTCGACGCCGGCGCGGCATCCACCTTCCCGCAGGAATCGACGTCGTAAAGGTGGTCGTCGACGCAGCTCAGGCTCGCCTGCGGAGCGCACACCGCCGGGACCGTCGCCTCGCTGCGAGGGGGCTCCGCGCAGCCGAGCACGAGCGCGAGCAGGATCGACAGTGACAGGGCGCGGCTCATCCTGGATTCTGGCCCGTGCGTGCGAGCGCGGAGAGCGCGAGCGACCCTCATCCCGTTCATGCCGTGTCCCCTTCGTAAACGGGCGCGGCCCTCGGGCGAGCGGAGCCGCGCGTTCACACCACGTGACGCGATGATACGCCACCACCGCAGGGCGCGCCCCGGAAACCCGGTGCCCTCCCGCGCCTCCGGGCCAACCCCGGAGCTCGGAGCAAAACCCCGAAGCCATCGAGGACGAGTAAGGCCTCGCTCAGCAGAGTTCTTCGCTGTGTGAAGCTCCTGGAGCGGCCCCGCCCGCGGTCACGCTGGCGTCGGGGAGCGGCGAAGTTCGCGCGCGCCATAGGGGCGGCCAATGCGCAGCCGCGACCGTCTTCAATTTCAAAAATGCCAGACGCGGCATTCGTCGCGGGAAGTCACGCGGGCCGAACAGGTCATCGTCCAGGCAGGCGGAGTCCCCGGCCAACGCCTACCGAACGCCATCTCGTGGTCCGGAAACGCGGCACGGCTGGACGCTGGCGGTTGCGAGCCGACGCGGCGCTGCCCGAACCGGCGGGCTGACCTCGCTTTCGAGCCGCCCTCCGGGTGAGGGCACGCAAGGTGGCCAGCGGCTGCGGCGCCGAAATGACCCGGCAGCGGCAGTCGCAGCGCGCGCGCCACACCTGCGGGGGAGATGGGGTTTCCCTTGATATCGGCGCCTGCGAATCGGCGCGACCTTCGCGCGAGAGCGATGAGCGCCCGTCGGTGCCCGCTCCGGAGGAAGACAGGCTCAAGTTCGTGCCGTAGAGCTCGTCAAGTGTCTGGAGAAGCGCATCGCTGTCAGCACCGATCGAACGGAACGTAACGCGACCTTGGTATGTGGTCAGCTCGATGTCCTTCCCGAGTGAGCCCGCGCGCCACGCCGGTCCGAGGACGATTTCAAGTGCCACACGCTTACCCCGGCTGCCCGCCGCGTCGCTCGCGCGAGTCGGGTGATACGGCGGCGGGAGCGACCGTCCGTCACCCGCTCGGCAAGCGCGAGCTGGAGCGACGAGCGCGGCGTTTCAGGGCAACACGTCCGTCGCCGGCGGACACGGCGCGCTGACATCCAATCGTGTCGCGACGCGCCCGATGTGCGCGCGACCGCGGAGAGCTCTCGCGCGCCGACGAGCTCGAGTCTCGCGACTGAATCGAGTACGACGTCGCCCAAAAGAAGAACGCCGGCCCAGCGAACTGGGCCGGCGCCTGGATGGTCGCGGTGCTGCAATCGGCAGCCGCTGCACCGCCCCGCCACGATGCGTGTCCGCGACTACTTCGCCGACGGGACCGCCTCGGCCGGCTTGGCCTGGGCCTTCTTCGGGGCCTTCTTCTTCGACTGGTTCGTCGTCTTCGCCGGCTTCGCCTCCTTCGCGGGCGCGACCGGGGCTGCCTCCGCAGGCTTCACGTCCGGCGCGGCGTCGGCGCGCGCGGCTTCGCCGGGCTGAGCGGCGTCGGGCTGGACGGCGCCGGGTTCCGCCTGCGCAGGCGCGGCGGCCGGCGCCTCCGCCTTGGCCGGCTCCTGGGCGAGAGCGGGGGATCCGAGCGAGATCATCGTCAGAAGCGCAGCCGCCGAGATCGTCTTGGTCACGTGTGGACTCCTCGAGGATGGGGGTTGAAGGTCGCGTCTCTTCGGCTCGGCGCGACGCCTGCCCAGCTTGCAACGCGGAGTGCGCTCGGCCATTCCCCTCGCGATGCGAATCGGCGTCGCGGCGGGTGCGTACGCGCGCACATCGGGAACTGTCAGCTCGCTCGGTGTTCCCCGACTGCACCGCGACGGCGACAGCTGGCGCGTGTTCAGTCGTAGAAGCCCTGGTGCGACTTCATCAGCGTCGCAAACTGGGCCTTCCCGTGGCCGAACCAGATCGTCGCCTTCTCGCGGTTGGCCAGCTCCCTGAGTCGCTTCGCGGTACGGACGTAACCAAGCGTGTCGTAGACGATCCCCGGCATGCGGAGGGGAGGGCCGTACTTCGTCGCCGTGTACAGGGCATCGGACGCGATGATGATCTTGCCCGTGTTGGACCGACCGTCACCCGCCGGCGAGCACGACCTGCAGTAACGGAGCGATCACCAGTGCGGGCAGCATCGCCCCGACCGGCGCCGGTCCTCGACGCCGATCCCCGCGAGCACGAGGTTCAGCCCGATCGCCGCGACGAGCAGCGCGCCGGTGCCGCAGACGGCGAGCACGCGCGAGTCCGTCGCCGGGTCCCGGGAGCGCCTGCGCGAGCGCCGCCGCGCGTCCCAAAACGAGAACGCCGGCCCAGTGAGCTGGACCGGCGTTCGGTTGGTTGCGGGGGCAGGATTTGAACCTGCGACCTTCGGGTTATGAGCCCGACGAGCTACCTGGCTGCTCCACCCCGCGTCAGTTGGGAAGGTCGAAACGAGGCGCGTTTCTACTGGCGAACCGGGGTGGGGTCAAGAGTTTTCGAGCGGCGTGCTCGCGGCGCTGCGCCCGCGGCTGCGGCGGAGAGAGCGGGCGCCCGCAGCGGGCGCTCTCTCGTCGAGCCCTGCGGGCGGCGCGATGATCTCGCTAGGCCTTCCCTTCGCGGCGGCGAAACGCGTCGAGGCTCCAGGGTCCGCCGCCGGCCGCGGAGAGGTACAGGAACAGGAACGCATACAGGGCTGCGGGCGCGCCCTGGTTGAGCACCGGCCAGAAGCCCTGCGGGGCGTGCGCGTAGAAGTACGCGACCGCCATCTCACCGGAGAGCAGGAACGCGACGGGCCGGGTGTAGAGCCCGACGAGCAGCAGGAGGCCGCCGAACGTCTCCAGCACGCCGGCGATGCCCGCCAGCGACGCGACCGGCGCCGTTCCCCCCTCCGGCATGATGGCGCCCGGGAACGCGAACAGCTTGGCCGTCCCCACCTGAATGAAGAGAAAGGCGGTGACGATCCTGAGGACGCTGAGCAACTGCGGCGTCCAGGATCGCCAGCGCGTGTCCGGACCGGGAACGTTCAAGGGGTCCTCCGCGGCTCACCGAGGTTCACCCTCGCGACGAACGCGAGGCCTGAAGATCGACACGGGCCGCCGGCGCCTCTCGATGAGCCGCATCGAGAGGATCACGCCCGGGCGGCGAAAGGTGGAGCCTCCGGTCCGCGGCGCCGTGCGCGCGAGGCGACGGCGCCGCGAACGACGGAGCTCACGCGCCGGGGCGCCGCCTCACTTCCAGCCCGGGAACGGGTAGACCGGCTTCGCCTTCGCGATCTGCGGCGGGTAGACCGTGACGGCCTTGCCGCCCTGGTACTGGATGACCGGCATCTTGTGCTGGTTCTGGTTCGTGAAGCCCTCGTACGTCTGGAACTTCACGTCGCCCATGATGCTCGACCAGGTGCCCGTCGCGAGGGCGTCGCGGATCTTCTTCCGGTCGGGTCCGACCTTCGCGACGGTCTCCGCCATGATGGTCATCGCTGCGTACGCGGTCGCCGCGTGGTAGGTCGGCCGCTTCTTGAACCGCGCCTCGTAGCGCTTCGCGAAGTCGGCGGCCCCCGGCCAGCCGGTGTCCGGCGTCCACTGCGTCACGGAGAACACGTTCGTCGAGATGTCCTTCTCGCTCTCGAACTGCGCGGTGTCGAACCCGGCGCCGCCGCCGAGGAACGCCTGGGGCTTCAGGCCCACCTCGCGCGACTGGCGCATGAGCAGGATGGCGTCGGCCACGTACGAGACCATGAAGACGAGGTCCGGGTTCTGCGCCCTGATCTTCGTGAGCGTGGAGCGGTAGTCGGGCGCGCCCTTCTGGTAGGCCTCGTCCGCCACGACCTTGAGCCCCTTCTTCTGCGCCAGGTCCTTGCCGAGCGTGCTCACGGACGTGCCGAAGTCGGTCGACTCGTAGATGAAGGCGATCGTCTTGGGCTTCCCGGCCGCGAGGACCGCGTCGAGGAGCGTCTCCGCGTACTCGTGCGCGGGGGCGCAGAGCCGGAACACCCAGTCGTACCCCTGCCGCGTGATGTCCTCCTTGGACGCCACCGGGATGAGGAGCGGAACCTTGTACTGCTGCGCGAGCTTCGCCATCGCGTTCGCGGGCGCCGACGAGTACGGGCCGACGATGGCGGGCACCTCGTCGCCGGACACGAGCTGCTCGGTCGCGCTCATCGCGACCTGAGGCTTCCCCGTGTCGTCCTGGCGGATGGCCTTCACGTCGATGCCCTTCGCCTTGAGGTCGGAGATCGCGAGGTCGGCGCCGTTCGTGAGCGCCTCGCCGATGGGTGCCTCAGGCCCGGTCACGGAGTTCACGAACCCGAGCGTCACCGAGTTCGCGGCCGCCGCGGGCGCGGCGGCGGTGAGCGCTGCGAGGAGCGGAACGACACGCTTCGTCATCACGAGGAACCTCCAGAGAGAGAGACCGACCAGGAGTCATGCGACGGACCGTGCGCGCGCGCCGCCCCACTCGCGAGGAGGGCCCCGCGCGGGATCTGCGTGGAGGCTGCCGGCCACCCACGGTTCGCTCCCGCCTCCTCGCTGCCCGCTCGGGCACGAGAGCGCCCGGGGGCGATGCATGCGGGGCCGCCGGGCCTTAGGACTCATGCGGTGGCCTCCCTGGACCTCGACACACCGCTCGTCCGCGCCCTCCTGCAAAACGCCCCCGTGGGGATCGCCATCCTCGACCGGGACGGGCGACACCGCGCGGTGAACGCGGAGTGGTGCCGTCAGACTCGCCGCTCGCCCTCGGAGGTCGTCGGGAAGACGGCCAGCGAGGTGTGGGGTACGCCCGAGAGCGTGGCTGCCGAGCGGGAGCAGCTGGAGCGCCTTCGCTCGGGCCGACCGGTCGAGTGGCAGGACTACACGCACCGGGAGGGCGAGGAGACCGTTCATTACCGCTGGGGCTTCACGCCGGTGATCGCGGACGACGGCAAGGTCGTCGGAGGGGTCGCGTTCACGCTGAAGGTCACGGACCAGGTGAACGTCGAGCGCGCGCTCGAGGCGCTCCAGCGCGCCGAGCAGGACCGCGACCTCTTCCTCGCCGCGCTGGGCCACGACCTGCGCGGCCCCCTCGGCGTCATCCGGACCGGCGCCGATCTCCTCCTCCGCTCGTCCGCGGCGCTGCAGCCCGACGTCCAGCGGATCGCCGCTCGGACCGTGCGGAGCGTGAGCCGGATGACACGCCTCATCTCGCAGCTCCTCGACTTCGCGCGGAGCCGGTCGGGGACGATGGCGCTCCACCCGAGCTCGTTCGACCTCCGCGAGGTGTGCGAGGAGGTCGCCACCGACGCCGCGGTCTCCGACACGCCGGCGACGCTCGAGCTCGCGCTCGGTCCGGCGTGCACGGGCTTCTGGGATCGCGACCGGCTCGAGCAGCTCGTCCACAACCTCGTGGCGAACGCGATCGAGCACGGCGCGCCCCCGGCGCGCGTGACGCTCCGCTCGGACGGCGGCGACGCCGTCCTGGTGGTGGCGAACGCGAACCGCGGTCCGCCGATCGCGCCCGAGACGCTCCCGCGCCTGTTCGAGCCGTTCCACCAGCCCGACCGCGAGCACCGCTCCGGCCTCGGGCTCGGCCTGTACATCGCGCGGTCGATCGCCGAGGCGCACCGCGGCGCGCTCACCGCGGAGTCCGACGCGCAGGGGACCCGCTTCACGCTCCGGCTGCCGCGATCGTGAGCGCGGTTGCGCGGCGCCCGGGTCGGGTGCGCCGCGCCGCGCTCGGACCATCGAGCGGCTCCGGGCGATCCGACGAACGTCAGCTCCTGCGAGCGGCGCTCGCCTCCTGCTCGGCCGCGGCGCGGAGCGGCTCGACCGCGTAGCGGCGCATCTGCGCGCGCATGACGGGCCGCAGGAACGGGGAGAGGAGGCGGTAGGCGCCCTTCATCCGCACCGCTCCGTGGAGCGTGTAGCGCATCCCGCCTGGCTCGGGGATGAACTCGCTCACGAAGGTCGCGTCGTAGCGGCGCTTGGACTCCTCGAGCGCGAGGCAGGTGGGGGAGACCTGGCGGAGCCGGTTCGGCACCTTGCCCTCGCGCCGGTGCTGAACCTCCACGACTAGCTCCCCGCCCTCGGCGCGCACCACGCGCGCCGCCACGATGGTCGCCGGGAAGATCGTCGGCCAGCGGGCGGGGTCCGCGTACAGCGCGAGCACCTGCTCGGCTGCAGCGTCGATGTGCGTCGAGATCGTGACCCGCACCGGCGAGCCCGAGCGCCCGGACCCGAGCTCGGGGTCGCCCTCGGCGGGCCGCTCGGAGCGCGCGCCGTTCGCGCGCGGGAACATCCGTCTCGGCATCGTCACGCCTCCCGCGCGCTCGGCGGCGCGCCCTCGGAGCGAGCCCGGCTGCGCGAGGGAGCCACGCTCGCGCCGCTCGAGACGTAACGGCGGGAGCGCGGGAAGCGAACGTCAGTCCCCGCTCGGCACGCACCGCGTCGAGTCGAGCGTCACCGCCTGCCCGGTGCCCTCGTGCACGAGCAGGCACGCGTCGCCGCGCATCACGAGGCGAAACCGTTCGGGCATCCCGAGCTCGCGTCCGGAGACCGGCAGGCCGCAGGGATCGCGCAACGGCGCTCGCTCGACGCTGAGGGCGCTCGACCGCGTGAGCGCGTCGTCCGCGAGCGTGACCGGCGCACCGTGGAGGGCGGCGCTCACGGCCGCGGCGAGCGCGGCGCGGCTCGCGGGGGTCGGCTCGACGATCACGGCCGGCACCTCGTGGGGCTCGGAGCGCACCGTCCGGCAGCCGGCCGCGAGGAGCGCGGGCGCGAGCACGAGGAGAGTCGTCAGGGCGCGCATCGCGCTCACCTCGTCACGATCCGGTTCTGGCGCCAGGGCGACTTGACCACCTCGCCCTCGCCCGCGAGCGCTTCCTGCGACACGAGCGCCCGCGCCGCGGCCGTCGTCGCAGCCGCCGTCAGCGGGCAGCTCCCGGTCGCGCGGTACGCGAGCGCCGCCGCGAGGCGACCCTCGCGGGCGTCGCCGAGCGCGTGGTCGAAGTCGTCCGACACCGCGCAGCCGGGCACGCCTGCGCCGCCGCTCCCGCCCGGCACGAAGCCGTCGCCGTAGCTCCCGAAGCCCTGGTCGTTCACGCCCTGGACCTGGATGGCGAAGTAGGTCGTGCCGCAGTTGTCCTGCGGCGAGAAGCTGTACGGCTTGCCGCAGGTCGTGGCGCCGATCTGGATCACGCTCACGCCGATGCCGCGGAGGCCGTTGATGATGGACTCGCTCGCCGAGCACGTCCCCGAGCCGGTGAGGACGAAGACGCGGTCGAGCCCGAGGAAGGGCAGGGCGGCGCCAGGCGCGCTCGAGAAGCCCTGCGTCGCGTCGAGGAACGGCATGGGGGGGAACGGCAGCCCCGTGGCCGGATCCCGCGTGGCGATCTTGTCGTTGAACACGAGGCGCTCGAACGCCTTTCCGGACGTCGCGGTGGGACCCGCGATCATGTAGGCGAGCTCGCTCGCGATGGCGAGATAGCCGCCGCCGTTGTACCGGAGGTCGAGCACGAGATCGGCCACCCCCGCGCCCCGGAGCTGCTCGATCGCCGCGACGAGCTGCGACTCGGCGGTCGCGAAGTGGTCGTTGAAGAGGACGTACCCGACGGTGCCGCCGCTGGTCGGGATCGTGAGGGTGGTGGGGACGGGCGCGCTCTCGACGTTCGCCGAGGTGATCCACACCGTGCGCGTGCCGAGCGCGTCGGCGAACGTCAGGCTGTGGGTCTCGCCCGCCGCCGCCGGGAACAGGCCGGCGTTCAGCGTGGCGACGTCGCTGCCGTTGACGAGATCCACGCCGTCCACATCGAGGACCTCGGCGCCGCGCGCGATGCCGGCCAGCGCGGCGGGCGAGCCCGGCTCCACGTACGCGGCCACGATCCGGCGCGGCGGGGCGGGCGCCAGGACCACCCACTGCACGCCGTAACCCGCCTCCACGCCGGACTGGGAGAGCGCCACCCAGGCGTCGGTCGGATAGGTGAAGTGGAACCGGTCCTTCGGGCGCCCCGACTCGGTCAACGCGGGCGTCTTCAGCACGTCGAAGTAGCTCACGGCCGTCGCGTAGTGCGCGGGATCCGCGTCCGGGACCTCGCGGTACCAGAGGTAGAGCTCGTCGATCCAGGAGCGGAGCCAGGCCTTCTCGTCGGCGAGCGTCCCCTGCCGGTCGGCGTACGGCGCGCCGGTGGAGGGGTCGATTCCGGCTCGCGGCGCGGCACATCGCGCCGCGAACTCCGTGGAGGGCGGAAGCGAGGCGCCATCGCCGGACGAGTGGCACGCCGCGGTCGCCGCGAGGATCGCAATCGCGATCGGCAGGAGAGCAGGGAGGCGCGGCGCGCGGGCCAGGGAGCTGGGCATGGGAGGTCTCCTCCGGAGGTGCTCGAGCGGCGGAATGCTTGCACGGAGCGTGCGGAGCCCGCAAGCGAGGTGACCCCACCGGATTCCACGTACCGTGGGTCCTGCCCGCCCTCTGCTGCGCTCGTGACGGGGGCGCGCAACTCCTCACGCGCCACGCGCCGTCGGCCATCTCTTCGCGGGTGTACCATCCCACCGGAACGGGTCGGCGGACGGCCCGGCGACGAGGGGGCAACGTGAAGATCGTTCTCTTCGGGGCGACCGGGATGGTAGGGCAGGGTGCGCTCCGGGAGTGCCTGCGCGATCCCGACGTCGAGCGCGTCCTCGCGATCGGGCGCAGCCCGACCGGTCGGCGTGACGCGAAGCTCCGCGAGGTCGTCCGGGCGGATCCTTCGGATCTCTCCGGTCTCGAGGGCGAGCTCGCCGCCTGCGACGCCTGCTTCTTCTGTCTCGGCGTGTCGTCGGCGGGGATGTCGGAGCGCGACTACCGGCGCGTCACCAAGGAGCTCACCCTCGCGGTCGCGCGGACGCTCGTGGCGTGCAATCCCCGCATGACGTTCGTCTACGTTTCGGGGGCGGGGACGGACAGCACCGAGCGCGGGCGGTCGATGTGGGCGCGGGTGAAGGGGGAGACCGAGAACGCGCTGCTGCGGCTCCCGTTCGCGTCGGCGTACATGTTCCGGCCGGGCTTCATCCAGGCGCTGCACGGCATCACCTCGCGGACGAGGCTCTACCGTGCGCTCTACCCGCTGCTGTCGCCGCTCTTCCCGGTGATGAACGCGCTCTTCCCGGACCTCGTGACGACCACGGAGCGGCTCGGGCGGGCGATGCTCGCCGTCGCGAAGGGCGGGGCGAAGAGCCCGGTGCTCGAGACCCGCGACATCAACGCGCTCGCGCGCGGAGCGGCGTCTCCCTCGACGCGCTGAGCGGGGGCGTGGGCGCCGCGCCGCTCGTGGACCGGACGCTCCGACGGCGCGCGGTCCTCCCGGCGCCGGCATCGCCGCTCGCGCACCGTCGCCGCGCGCGATGGGCCCGGCTTCACGAGGCAGGCCCCGCGAAGCGTCGGCGTGATCGCGCCACCGCACATACAAGGCGCCGGGGAGGAGGACACCGCGATGGGAAACCCGTTCGTACACGTCGAGCTGAACACGACCGATCCCGAGAAGGCGAAGGCGTTCTACGGCAGGCTGTTCGACTGGAAGCTGGAAGACGTCCCGATGGGACACGGTGGGTCGTACACGATGATCAACGTGGGTGAGGGGACGGGCGGCGGGCTCATGAAGCACCCGATGCCCGGGGCGCCCTCGTCCTGGCTCGCCTACGTCCTCGTGGACGACGTCGCCGCGGCGACGAAGAAGGCTCAGTCGCTCGGCGCCACCATCCTGAAGGACGTCACCGAGGTGCCCGGCGCCGGCTGGTTCAGCCTGATCGTCGATCCGACCGGCGCCGCCCTGGGCCTGTGGAAGTCGAAGTAGAGGACCGATCCCAACTTCCCGGACCCGACTCCCGTCCTCGCCGCGCCCCGCCGCGGGCGCCCCTGGCGCGGGATTCGCCGGGAGCGCACATTCACTCTGGGGCGCCTCGCTTCGCGGGGCTGCAGGAGGCTCGGGCGAGGGGGCGCAGGCATGGCGAGGGGCACGGCGAGCGTCGGGCTTTGGGCAGTCGTTCTCCTCCTCGCCGCGTGCGGCGGCGGTCCCTCGACACGCGAGCCCACGCCTGAGCCGACTCCGTCCCCGGATCCGACCGCGCCCGGCCCGAGCGCAACGCCGGAGCCGCCGGCGTCGCAGCCGTCGCCGCCTCCCGCCGCGACGCCGCCGTCGTCTCCGGAGTCGCCCCCTCCGCCGGCGCCGGCCGCCGACGCGTGCGCGGGCCTCGTGCCCGCCGCGCTGGGCGAGGCCGTCGAGCACAGCCTGCCGCTCGACGGCTTCTACTTCTGCCGCGAGCCGATCACCGACGGGACGGGGGACTGGATCGGCGTCGGCACCGGCTACAAGCAGAGCGCGTACCGGTTCCTCGACGCCGCGACCGGCGCGGGAGACGACACCGTCGCCTTCCAGGTGTCGCTGCTCGCAGAGGGCTTCCCCATCGCGCCGCAGCCGCACGGCTATCACCTGAACCACGGCGGCGATTACCTGCCGGGCCTCTTCGAGCGTCGTGACGCGCGCGGAGCCCTCCTCGGCGGGGACGGGCCGCTCGGCCGCGTGCGCCAGCTCCACCCGGTCCCGGGAGGCGGGAGCGCGCTCCTCACGACCACGGAGGGCATGATCACGAACGACCGCCACCCGGACGGGAGCCCCATCCTGCGGCTCGAGTACGTGCGCGAGGACGGGTCGCGCGCCGGAGCGGCGGAGCTCGATCGCGCTCCCTATCAGCTCGGCGTCGCCCGCACCGGCGAGGCGCTCGTCGTCGCTCTCGACGGCGCGCGCTGGTTCGGGCGGGACGCCGCCCCGCTCACGGGCTGGTTCCCGCTCACGCCGCCGCTCGGAGCGACGAGCGTCGGCGACGACACCGCTTCGCTCGCGGACGGGACGGTGGCGCTGCGCGTGAGCGGGGTCTGGACGCACGTCTTCGCGCCGGGGAACGCGGCGGCGTCTCCTGCCCCGCAGTGGCTCGCGGATCGGCCGGGGACGCGGGTGTACGTGGTGCGGGGAGGGCGCGCGAACGCGGTGGTCGGGCCCCAGCTCGCGTGTCCCTCCACCGCCGAGATCGAGATCCTGACGCCGTCCGGCACGTCGTGCGGGAAGATCCAGCTGCCGCTCGAAGGCTGCGCCTGGGCGTTCGTCGGGGCGGACGGCACCGCGATGGCGATGAGCCACGAGGCGAACGTCTGCGCGTGGCGCTGGTGGCGCGGGCTCCTGAGGTAGCCGGACCGCCGCCCCCCTCTGTCACCGCGCCGCGCGCTCACACGCCGCCGCGCGCTCGAGCAGCAGCTTGCGCTCACAGGTGAACGGTTTTTTGCGGCGGCACGCCCCGACAGGCTTGCGGGCGTCGGGCCGCGCGTCTCCCGGTGGGCTCCTATATTCGGCCGCGATGCGGGTACACCTCGTCGACGGCACCTTCGAGCTCTTCCGGGCGCACTACTCGAAGCGGCCCGGCCACGTCGCGCCGGCGGGCTGGGACGCGAAGGCCACCGTCGGGCTCGCGAGCTCGCTCCTGGCCCTCCTGCACGACGAGGGCGAGGCGGTCACCCACGTCGCGGTCGCGTTCGACAATCCCATCCGCTCTTTCCGGAACGACCTCTGGCCGGGGTACAAGACCGACGACGGGGTGCCGCGGGAGCTGCTCGCGCAATTCGACGCCGCCGAGGCGGCGGTCCGTGCGCTGGGCGTGACCGTCTGGTCGATGCGCGAGTTCGAGGCCGACGACGCGCTGGCCACCGGCGCCGCCCGCTTCCGCGACGCGGCGGTCCAGGTGCGCATCCTCACGCCCGACAAGGACCTGGGGCAGTGCCTGTGGGGACGCCAGGTCGTGCAGGTCGACCGCATCCGCAAGCGCGAGATCGACGAGGAGGCGCTCCTCGCCCGTCGCGGCATCCGGCCCGAGAGCGTCCCCGACTACCTGGCGCTCGTGGGCGACGAGGCGGACGGGATCCCCGGGCTCGCCGGGTTCGGGGCGAGGACCGCCTCGGCGCTGCTCGCACGGTTCGTCCACCTCGAGGACATCCCCCTCGACCCGGGGCGCTGGCCCGCCGGTATCCGCGGCGCGGCGACGCTCGTGCGCGCGCTGGACGCGGGACGGGAGGCGGCCATCCTCTACCGGCGGCTCGCCACGCTCGTCCGCGACGTGCCGCTCGCAGAGTCGCTCGAGGACGTGCGCTGGCAGGGCATCCCGCGGGCGCGCTTCGAGGCGTGGTGCGACGAGCTCGGCGCTCGCTCGCTCGTCCCGGCGCTGGACGCGCGCCGCGCACGCTGGGACGGCGGCTGATCGCCGCCGCGCCGGGGCAGGGGGCGCCGCGGGCGTAACGGGACGCCACACCCGAGAGGGCGGATTATTCCGGGTCGGCGGCCCGTTCCCGATCGGCGGCCGGTGCGGGGTCGAGGAGCAGTCCTCGCCCCCGGCACCGGTGTGTCCATCGCGCAGAAGCTGCGCTCGCCGCGGCGCCCGGGCACCTCGGATCGGCTCCATCCGGCGGTCGTCGGGGAGATCGACGGCCTCGGCGGGCAGCGTCGGCGGCGCATCCCCTGCGCGCTGGCGCTCGCGGACGCGCGAAGTCCACATCCGCCGGCCGACGTGAAGACAGTCGCCTGACACATCGTGTAATTTCCACGGCTTCCAGGAACTGTCCGGCGCAGACGTGAAAGCAGCCCAGGGGCGGGTGCCGGAGCCTCAGCTCTCTGGGCCGAAGAATCGCCCCGGGCGAAGATCAGAAGCAGTCGAGTACGAACAGTGAAGGTTCCCCGCTCGTGAGATGCAGGGGCACCAAGGAAGAGGACATGACGACGAAGACCTCCACGATCATCTGGACGGATATTGACGAAGCGCCTGCGCTGGCCACGTACTCGCTGCTCCCCATCGTCCAGGCCTTCACCCAGGGTACCGGCGTCGCCGTCGAGACGCGGGACATCTCGCTCTCCGGCCGGATCATCGCGAACTTCCCGGAGAACCTGACCGAGAGCCAGCGCATCCCCGACTACCTGGCCCAGCTCGGCGAGCTCGCGCGGACGCCCGAGGCCAACATCATCAAGCTGCCGAACATCAGCGCCTCGATCCCCCAGCTCAAGGAGGCGATCAAGGAGCTGCAGGGGAAGGGCTACAAGCTCCCGGACTACCCCGAGAACCCCAAGGACGACGCCGAGAAGGCGATCCAGGCGCGCTACGCGAAGTGCCTCGGCAGCGCCGTGAACCCGGTGCTCCGTGAGGGCAACTCCGATCGCCGCTCGCCGCTGTCCGTGAAGGCGTTCTCGAAGAAGCACCCGCACAAGCTCGGCGCCTGGACGTCCGACTCGAAGGCCCACGTCGCGCACATGACGAGCGACGACTTCTACGGCCACGAGACCTCGATGACCGTCCAGCAGGCGATGGACTACCGGATCGAGTTCGTCTCCGCGGACGGCAAGGCCACCGTCCTCAAGAAGAAGGCGCCGCTCAAGGCGGGCGAGATCATCGACTCGACCGTCATGAGCATTCGCGCGCTGCGCAAGTTCTACGAGGAGCAGATCGAGGACGCGAAGAAGAACGACGTCCTCTTCTCGCTGCACCTCAAGGCCACCATGATGAAGGTCTCCGACCCCGTCATGTTCGGCCACGCCGTGACCGTCTTCTTCAAGGACGTGTTCGAGAAGCACGCGGCCGCGCTCAAGCAGGCGGGCGTCAACCCGAACCTCGGCCTCGGCGACCTCTACAAGAAGATCCAGGCGCTGCCGGCGGAGACGCGGGCGGAGATCGAGGCCGACATCAAGGCCGTCTACGCGAAGCGCCCGGCGCTCGCGATGGTCGACTCCGACAAGGGCATCACGAACCTCCACGCGCCGAACGACATCATCGTCGACGCGTCGATGCCGGTCGTGGTCCGTGAGTCCGGCAAGATGTGGGGCCCGGACGGCAAGCTCAAGGAGACGAAGGCCGTCATCCCGGATCGCTGCTACGCGACGATGTACCGGGAGATCATGGAGGACTGCCGGAAGAACGGGGCGTTCGACCCGGCGACCATGGGCAGCGTGCCGAACGTCGGCCTCATGGCGCAGCAGGCCGAGGAGTACGGCTCGCACGACAAGACCTTCATCGCCCAGGGCAACGGCACCGTCCGCGTCGTGAACGACGAGACGGGCGCGACGCTGCTCCAGCAGTCGGTCGAGGAGGGCGACATCTTCCGCATGTGCCAGGCGAAGGACGCCGCGATCCGTGACTGGGTGAAGCTCGCGGTCACCCGCGCCCGGGCCACCGGCGCGCCGGCGGTGTTCTGGCTCGACAAGGCTCGCGCGCACGACGCGCAGGTCATCGCGAAGGTCGAGAAGTACCTGAAGGACCACGACACGGTCGGCCTCGAGATCCGCATCCTCGAGCCCGTCGAGGCGATGCGCTTCTCGGTGAAGCGGATCCGCCAGGGCCAGGACACGATCTCGGTCACGGGCAACGCCCTCCGCGACTACCTCACGGACCTGTTCCCGATCCTCGAGATCGGCACCAGCGCGAAGATGCTCTCGATCGTCCCGCTCCTCGCCGGTGGCGGCCTGTTCGAGACCGGGGCGGGCGGCTCGGCGCCGAAGCACGTGCAGCAGTTCGTGAAGGAGGGCTACCTGCGCTGGGACTCGCTCGGCGAGTTCTCCGCGCTGGGCGCCTCGCTGGAGCACGTCGCGGCGACGTCGAAGAACGAGAAGGCCGCTGTCCTCGCCGAGGCGCTCGACAAGGCGATCGGCAAGTTCCTCGACAACAACAAGTCGCCGGCCCGCAAGGTGGGGCAGATCGACAACCGCGGCAGCCACTTCTACCTCGCCCTGTACTGGGCGGAGGCGCTCGCGGAGCAGACGAAGGACAAGGACCTCCAGGCGCGCTTCGCCAAGCTGGCGAAGCAGCTCGGGGAGAACGCCGCGAAGATCGACGCGGAGCTGATCGCGGCCCAGGGGAAGCCGGTGGACACGGGCGGCTACTACCGGCCGGATCCCAAGAAGACGGCTGCGGCGATGCGCCCCAGCCCGACGTTGAATGCAATCGTTGACGCTATGGCGTAGTAGCAGGGAATCGAACCAGATCTTCTCGAGGAGATAGAAATGGCTAGACCGAAGATTGCATTGATTGGTGGCGGTCAGATCGGCGGCGTGCTGGCGCAGCTCGCCGCGCTGCGCGAGCTGGGCGACGTGGTCCTCTTCGACATCGTCGAGGGGCTGCCCCAGGGCAAGACGCTCGACATCGCCGAGGCGGCGCCGGTCGACGGCTTCGACGTGAGCCTCAAGGGCACGAACAGCTACGAGGACATCAAGGGCTCGAACGTCGTCATCGTGACGGCCGGCCTGCCGCGCAAGCCGGGCATGAGCCGCGACGACCTCATCGCCGTGAACTCGAAGATCATGACGTCGGTGGCCGAGGGCATCAAGCAGTACGCCCCGGACGCCTTCGTCATCGTGATCTCGAACCCGCTCGACGCGATGGTGACGCTCTGCCAGCGCATCACCGGGTTCCCGCACCACCGCGTGGTCGGCCAGGCCGGCGTGCTCGACTCGGCGCGCTTCGCGGCGTTCATCGCCTGGGAGCTCGGCGTCTCCGTGAAGGACGTCACGGCGGTCACGCTGGGCGGCCACGGCGACGACATGGTGCCGCTCGTCCGGTACACCAGCGTCTGCGGCATCCCGGTGATGGAGCTCCTCGAGCAGAAGTACGGCGCCGCCAAGGCCGCCGAGGTCATGGCCGCGATGGTGAAGCGGACCCGTGGCGCGGGCGGTGAGGTCGTCGCCCTGCTCAAGACGGGCAGCGCCTTCTACTCGCCGGCCTCCAGCGCCATCGCGATGGCCGAGTCGTTCCTCAAGGACCAGAAGCGGGTCCTCCCGACCTGCGCGTTCCTCAAGGGCGAGTTCGGCGTCGACGGGCTCTACGTCGGCGTTCCGGTCGTCATCGGCGCGGGCGGCGCCGAGCGCATCCTCCAGCTGAAGCTCAACGCGGAGGAGCAGGCGATGATGGACAAGTCGGTGAAGGCGGTCCGGGATCTCGTCGGCAGCATGAAGTAGCGCGCTCCCGCGACGAACGAAGCTCGAGGCCCCGGTCGCCGAAAGGCGGCCGGGGCCTCTTCGCTTCAGGCCGGGCCTGCGCGGGAGAGGGCAGGGCGGCTTCAGGGCGAGGTCGCGCCGGAGCTTGCCGCGCGCGGGGCGTCGGAGAGCCCCGCCTCCTCCGCGGAGATCCGGGCGAAGACCGACCAGTCGAGGTCGCCCCAGCCGCGCGCGAGCGCCGCCAGCATGCGATCGCGCACGAGGCTCGCGAGGGGGAGGGGGACCGCGAGCCGCTCGCCGGCCTCGAGCAGCAGCCGGTTGTCCTTGATGCCGAGCGGCAGGGCGAACCCCGGCGGCGAGAACCGCTCCTCCACGAGGAGGCTGCCGTACCCGCGGTAGACCGGCGCATCGAAGAGCGTGCCGAGCAGGACCTCCAGGAACTTGCGCCGATCGACGCCCCCCTTCGCGACGACGGCGGTCGCCTCCGCCAGCCCCTCGATGGCGGCGGTGATGAGGAAGTTCCCCGCGAGCTTCACGAGGTTCGCCTCGGGCGGGCGCGCGCCGACCACGAGCACCTGCCGGCCCATCGCCTCGAACAGCGGCCTGGCGAGGGTGATGTCTGCCTCGCGGCCCGCGGCGACGATGGACAGCTTCGCCGCCGCGGCGGCGTCGGGTCGGCCGAACACCGGCGCCGACACGAGCCGCCGGCCCGCCTCCTCGTGCCCGCGCAAAAGCCGCTCCGCCGTGGCGACGCCGATCGTGCTCATCGACACGTGGAGCCCGCCGCGGGGGAGCCCGGCGAGGAGTCCGTCCGGGCCGGAGACCACCGCCTCGAGCGCGCGGTCGTCGGAGACCATCGTGAGCACCACGCCGCCGCGGGCGGCCTCGGCGGGCGTGCCCGCGACGGTCGCCCCGTCGCCCGCGAGCGCCTCGGCGCGCGCGCGGGTCCTGTTCCAGACCGTCACGTGGTGACCGGCGCGCAGGAGGTTGCGCGCCATGGGCTGCCCCATCGAGCCCAGCCCGACGAATCCGACGTCCATGACATTGCCCCGGCGCTCACCCTAACCACCGGCACCGGCCCCGGCCCGCGCGACCCTGAGCGAAAGGCGCGTCGCCGGACGCTCGCCCGGAGGGATGGCGCCGGAGCGCCGCGCTACGGCCCGACCGTGCCCGCGCCGGCACGATCCGGGACGAGCCCGGCCCCGCGCGCCTCCTCCTCGAGGAACGCCCACAGCGCCGCGATGCGCGGGACGTCGCGCAAGGCGCGGTGCGCCACGAGCCAGAGCGCGCCCCCGCGCAGCGGCGGCAGCGAGCGCCGGAGCGCCGGCGCGAGCGGGATCTCCACGAGGCCGCAGACCTTCGCCGTGTGCGGATCGGACAGGAGGACCCCGGCGCCAGCGGCCGCGGCCGCGAGCTGCGCCCCCATGTGGCTGGTCCTGAGCACGATCGCCGCCGGCGGCACCCGCTGCGTGACGAGCTGGGCGGGCGGCAGGTGGCCGAGGTCGTCGCCCCAGGTGATCCAGCGGGCCTCGTCGAGCCGGCGCAGCACGCCCAGCTCGACCGCGTAGGCGGGGGCGCCGTACACGCCTCCCCGCGTCTCGCCGAGCTTCTTCACGACGAGGTCCCCCGACGCCGGGCGGGTCGTCCGCAGCGCCAGGTCGGCCTCGCGGCGGGTCAGGTCCGCGTACGTCACGCTCGCGTCGACGGAGAGCCGCAGGCGCGGGTGACGGCGCAGCAGCCGCGGCAGCGCGGGCGCGACGAGGAACTCCACGACGCCGGGCGGCGCGGTCAGCCGCACCTCGCCTTCCGCCAGCGCCTCGCGCCCCTGCGCGGCGAGCGCGAGCCCGGTGGCGGCCCGCTCCATCGCCTCCGCGTGTGGCCCCAGCTCCTCTGCGAGCGCGGTGGGGAGGACGCCGTCCGGCGTCCGATCGAACAGGTGGGCGCCCAGGGCCGCCTCGAGCGCGTCGAGCCGGCGCGAGGCGGTGGAGGCGTTCACGCCGAGGCGCGCGCCGGCGCCGGAGAAGGAGCGCGCCTGCAGGAGCGCGAGCAGGACCTGCGCGTTGTCCCAGCGGAGCCTTTGCATGGATGCAGAGGTAGCCCGCAGGACTGCGCGTTGCCATGCGTTCGCGCGGAGGTCAGATCGGAGACGAAAGGACCTCGAAAGGACCTCCACCCATGACGCTCCTCCGGAACCCCTCGCAGTCCCCCCTTCACGCCGACGGCCCCGTGGAGCTCGCCCCGCCCCCGCTGCACGTCGTCTTCGGCGCGGGCCAGATCGGTACGCGCCTCGCGATGGAGCTCCTCTCCCGCGGCCTGCGGGTCCGGATGGTGCGGCGTGGCCAGCCCGGTCGCGCGCTCCCTGGCGTGGAGTGGCGGCGCGCCGACGCCGCCGATCGCGAGGCCGCGACCGAGGCCGCCCGCGGCGCGGCGGTGGTCTACGACTGCGCCAACCCCGCGGACTACCACCGCTGGGACGAGGTGCTCCCCCCGCTGAAGCGCGGCGTGCGCGACGCCGCCGCCCGGGCCGGCGCGCGGCTCGTCGTGCTCGACTGCCTGTACATGTACGGTCGGCCGGACCGAGCGCCCTTCGACGAAGACACGCCCATGAACCCCTGCAGCCACAAGGGCGAGCTGCGGGCGATGCTGGCGCGCGAGCTCGTCGAGGCGCACGCGCGCGGCGAGGTCCGGGCGACGACCGGGCGCGCCTCCGACTACTTCGGGCCGGAGGTGCCGACGGCGCTCCTCGGCGCCCGGTTCGCCGAGCGGATCCTCGCGGGGAAGCCCATCGAGATGGGCGGCGACCCCGACCAGCCCCACGGATACAGCTACGGACCCGACGTGGCCCGGGGCCTCGCGGTGCTCGGAACGAGCCCGGCGGCGGACGGCCGGGTGTGGCACCTGCCGCTGGCCTGGACCGGCACCACGCGCGGCCTCGTCGAGGCGATCGGGGCGGCGCTGGGCCGGCGCGGCCGGGTGCGGGCAGTGCCGGACTGGGTCATGCGCGCAGCGGGCCTCGTGAGCCCCGTGCTCGGCGCCGCCGCCGAGATGACCTACCAGTGGAAGGTGCCCTACGTCATCGACGACCGGCGCTTCCGCGAGGCCTTCGGGGTCGAGCCGACCGCTCGAGAGCAGGCGGTGGCCGAGACCGCGAGCTGGATCCGCTCGCTCGCTGGCGCGAAAGCGGCCTGAGCGGCGACCGGGCGCGGCGCGCGCTATGCTGGAGGCCCGCCGCGCTTCCGAGCTCGCTCATGACCCTCGACGAGACCACGCGTTACCTGCACGACCACATCCCCCTCACGCGCCACCTCGGGGCCGTGGTCGAGGCGTACGACCGGACCTCCGTCCGCCTCGCGGCGCCGCTCGCGCCGAACCTGAACCACCGGAGCACCGCGTTCGGCGGCAGCCTCTCGGCGCTCGCCATCCTCGCGGGCTGGACGCTGCTGCACCTCGCCCTCCGCGAGCGCGGCATCGAGGCGCGCCTCGTCATCCAGCGCAGCGAGGTGGACTTCGACGAGCCCGTCGACGGCGACTTCACCGCGACGGCGTCCCTGCCGGGCTCCGCCGACTGGGAGCGCTTCCTCGCGACGCTCGCGCGGCGGCGGAAGGCGCGCGTGCGCGTCCGCGGCGCCATTCACTCGCAGTCGGGGGTCGGCGGTACGTACGAGGGGGTGTACGTGGCGGCGCGGCTCGACGGCGCTCCCGCCGCGTAGGCCGCCCGAGCGTCTCGCCGTCGGAGCCGGGAGGCTCAGGCGGCGAAGACCATCTCCTCCGCGGGGCAGGGCGCGAGGACCGCCTCGGTGCCCTTGTAGAGCGGCGTGAGGTCGGGGAAGGGCGCCGGGACGTGCGGGGCGGCGGGGTCGAAGGCGTGCCGCAGCGTCTCCTTGCCGTGCGCGAGCGCGGTGAAGACGAGGCCGTGTCCGAACGGAAGGTCGTAGGCGGGCAGCTCGACGACCGCCCCGTGCCAGATCGCCTCCTCGAGCGCGTCGAACGCAGCCTGGACGTCGGAGAGCTCGAAGCCCGCCGCGGACCGCTCGCGCGCGATCCGCCGCACGTAGGCGAGCAGCTCGCTCACGTCACGCGCGCGCACGGCGGCGGTCAGCCGGTGATAGAGCTCCTCGATGCGCCGCCGCGTCGCCTCGTCGCCGTCGCGCCCGTAGCGCTCGTTCTCCTCGGTCGCGTGCACAGCCTCGTCCACGATCGCGGGCTCGTACGCGATCAGCAGGTCCTCGACGTTCATGGCGACCGTTCTCCTCGGCGCGGGTCCACCCGCGACAGGCGCAACATAGCGACCAGCGCCCGATAAGGAAAAGTCATTCTGGCTATGGCGACGATAACCGCGACGCATGAGTCGCGCAGAGACTGCGCGACGCCGTGATTCCGACCCGAGCACGCAGGCCCGCAGTGTCATTCCAGCCGTACGGAGCGCGCCGACGTGGCTTGCGAAGCGGCGTCCCGGGGTGCGACTGTGGCGCCTCGCCACGCCCATGGAGAGCCGGTGAACGTACTCGTCCTGAACTGCGGCAGCACCTCGGTGAGGTTCGCCGTCGTCCACTCGTCGAACGGCCACGAGCACGTCTCGGGCACGGCGCAGCACCTGGGGACCCCTCAGGCGATGCTCGAGCTCCAGCACGAGGGGCGCAAGCGGTCGCGGCCTCTCGCCGGCGGCGACCACGAGGCGGCCCTGCGCGCGGTGGTGGACGTCCTGCGCGAGGTGGGGCTCGCCGACCGGATGCTCGGCATCGGACACCGGGTCGTGCATGGGGGGGCGAGGTTCTCGGGGTCGAGGTTCATCACCCCCGAGGTCGTCGCCAAGATCGAGGAGTGCGTCCACCTCGGACCTCTCCACAACCCGCCCAACCTGCTCGGCATCCGGCTCGCGCAGCAGCTCTTCCCGGGGGTGCCGCAGGTCGCGGTGTTCGACACCGCGTTCCACCAGACGATGCCGCCGCGCGCGTACCTCTACGCGGTCCCGTACGAGTGGTTCGAGCAGCACGAGGTGAGGCGCTACGGGTTCCACGGCACGAGCCACCACTACGTGTCGCTGCGAGCGGTGTCGCAGCTCGGCCTGGATCCGGACGACCACGCCATCGTCACCGCGCACCTCGGCAACGGCTGCTCGCTCGCGGCGGTCCGCAACGGCAAGAGCCTCGACACGACGATGGGGCTCACGCCGCTCGACGGCGTGGTCATGGACACGCGCAGCGGCTCCATCGACCCGTCGATCATCGCGCACATGAAGACGTCGCTCGGGTGCGACGCCGACCACGTGATGGACGAGCTGAACAAGAGCTCCGGCCTGCTCGGCCTCTCGGGGCTCAGCGCGGACATGCTGACCCTGCAGCGCGCCGCCGAGGGCGGGCACGCCCGCGCAGCGCTCGCCATCGACAAGTTCTGCCACTCCGTCGCGAAGGCGGCGGCGGGGATGACCGTGGCGCTCGGCCGGCTCGATGCGCTCGTCTTCACGGGGGGCATCGGCGAGAACGCCGCGCAGGTGCGCGCCCAGGTGGTCGAGCTGCTCGGCTTCACCGGCCTCGTGCTCGACCCCGACGCGAACGCGTCCCATGGCAAGGCGCTGTGCGGCCGGATCACGCGGACCACGCGGCCCATGGCGGCCGTCGTCGCGACGAACGAGGAGCTCATGATCGCGATGGACACCGCCGAGGTCATCGAGCGGACGCAGGCCTCCGGCGGACGCCGGGCGAGCTGACGTCCCCGGCGCGCCGGGAGCTCCGGAGGGTGCGCGCCGGTGGGTCCGGGTGGGATCGCGTGCGCTCCGCGCGCGGAGCCGTTTGCTCGCCGAGCCCGGACCGGCTCGGCTACGATGCACGGCGGGTCGAAAGCAACCGTCCGTGCGCGGAGCGCCGACGCGCGAGCCGCGGTTCCCCTGGGAGAGAACATGAACGTCACGTGTCGCGGCGCCGCCGCCCTCGCGCTCTGCACGCTCGTCGCCTGCAGCAGCAGCGACAGCAAGCCCGCCCCCGTCGTCCCGGGGAACCAGCCGCCGATCGCGCAGGCCGGCTTCGATCGCTCGGTCGGCAAGAACGCCGTCGTCACGCTCGACGGCTCGGCGAGCGTGGACCCCGAGGGGTTCCCGATCGCGCACCTCTGGACGATGGTCTCGCGGCCGGCGGGGAGCAGCGCGCGCCTGCAGAGCCCCACCTCCGACGTCACCCAGTTCACGGCGGACGTCCCGGGCGCGTACGTCGTGCGCCTGCAGGTCTCGGACGGCGTGAACTCGCCCGTGAACGACGAGGTGACCATCACCTGCGAGAACCAGGCGCCGGTCGCCAGCGCCGGCGCGGACCGCGAGGGCAGCCGCGGCCTCGAGCTGTCGCTCTCGGCCTCGGGGAGCTACGACCCCGACGGCGATCCCCTCGTCCTCGGGTGGACCCTCGTGACGCGGCCGATCGGCAGCGCGGCCGCCCTGTCCGCCCAGGCCACCGCCACCACCTCGCTCACCCCCGACGTCTTCGGCACCTACGTGGTCCGGCTGACGGTGAGCGACGGCGTGGTGTCCTCCTTCGACGACGTGACCATCACGGTGCGCAACCATGCCCCCGTGGCGAACGCCGGCCCGGACCTGGAGTCGAACGACGGCGCCACGCTGGCCCTCTCGGCCGCGGCCTCGTCCGACCCGGACGGCGACGCGCTCACCTGCGCCTGGACCCTCACCGCGCGCCCGACCGGCAGCGCCGCCGTGCTCTCCGATCCGACCGCGTGCGCCCCGACCGTCACCTTCGACGCGGAGGGCGTCTACGCCTTCTCGCTCCTCGTGAGCGACGGCTCGCTTCAGAGCGCGGCCGCCGACGCCGTCCAGGTCACGGTGCACAAGAAGGTCTGGCTGCTGGGGCACTCCGTCGTGGACGCCGAGTACTCGCGGTCGCTCGATCGCGTGGTGACGGTGGGCACCACGCCCAACCGACTCTACGTCGCCGATCCGGTCGCGGGGACCGAGCAGTCGGTGGACCTCTCGCTCGCGCCCACCGCCGTGAGCGTCTCGCCGGACGGGCTCCACGCCGCCGTCGGCCACAACGGCTACGTCTCGTACGTGCGGCTCTCCCCCGCGCCGCTCGCGGTGGAGAAGGTCATCCCCACCACCTCGGACGTCTTCGACGTGGTGCTCGCGGGGAACGGCTTCGTCTACGCCTTCCCGCGCGTCGATCAGTGGGTCGAGATCCACTGCCTGAACGTCTCGACCGGAGCCGAGACGCTGAGCTCGAGCTGGTCCATCCGTGCCGGCACGAAGGCGAAGCTGCACCCCGGGGGCACGTTCATCTACGGCGCCGACAACGGCCTCTCCCCCGCGGACATCGAGAAGTACGACATCGCCGCGGGCACCGCGAAGTACCTCTACGACTCGCCGTACCACGGCGACTACGCCATGTGCGGCGACCTCTGGATCTCCGAGGACGGGCTGCGGATCTTCACCGCCTGCGGGAACTCCTTCCACTCGAACACGACGACCGGCTCGACGTCGGGCGCGGACATGACCTACGCCGGCGCCCTGGAGGCCACCACGCGCGTGCGCTGGGTGGACCACTCGCTCGCCGCGGGCCAGGTCCTCGCCATCCCCGCCGTCGACTCGTGGACGTATCCTCCGCAGCCGGCGGGCGATACGGAGCTCCGCGTCTTCGGCGACGACTTCCTCGCGAGGCAGGACACCGTCGCGTTCCCGCGCGTCGGCGTGGGCGGCAAGGGCTTCCTCGCGCACGGCCGGTTCGCGTTCTTCTCCAGGGACGGCACCCGGCGCTTCGTCCTCTTCGAGGTGGACGCGAGCTCGGGGCTGCTCGCGCCGTACGGCGTCGTCGCGTACTGACGCGCCCGCTCGCCCGGGACGGCCTCGTCCAGCTTCAGCGGACGGGGCCGTCGCCGGCCGGGTACCGGAACTCCATCGGCACCTTCACGTCCGGGTGGAGGCTCCGCGCCACCGGGCAGGTGCGCGCGATCTCCTCGAGCCGCGCCCGCTCCTCGGGGCGCGCCTCCCGAGGCATGTCGATGGCGAGCACGAGCTCGCCGATGCGCCGCGGCGGGGGCGTCATGCGCTTCTCCACCGCGGCGCGGGCGTCGCCCCACGCGAGCCCCTCGCGCTTTGCCACGAGCGCCATCGTGCTGAGGGCGCACGCGGCGAGCGCCGCGCCCACGAGGTCCGTCGGCGAGAAGCTCGAGCCGTCGCCGCCGTTGTCGCGGGGCGGCACGGTGGTGAGGCTCGAGCCGGAAGGGCCGTGGGCGAGCTGGCAGGTGAGGCCCTGGATCGCTGCGGTCATCGGTACGCCGGACATGGGCGCTCCTCGGTAGGAAGCCTGGAAACAGAAGGCGAGTCTAACCGGCGCGAGCGCCGCGCGGGGCGGGGTTTCCCCGCTCGAGGTCGCCGGTGTATGGCAGAGGGATGCTCGACGCCCGCGTCCTCGCGTTCACCGGCATCGCCGCGCTCGTCACACTCACCCCGGGCGCCGACACCCTGCTCGTCGTCCGCAGCGCGCTCGTCCGCGGGCGGCGCGCCGGCATGCTCACGGTGCTGGGCGTCTGCGCCGGCCTGTTCGTTCACGCGACCCTCTCCGCGCTCGGGCTCTCCGTGATCCTCGTGCGCTCGGCGAGGGCCTTCGAGCTCGTGAAGCTCGCCGGCGCCGCCTACCTCGTCTTCCTGGGGCTCCAGGCGATCTGGAGCGCCGTGCGCGGCGTCCCCGCGGCGGCGCCCGGCCTCGAGCCCGTCGGCGCCCACCGCGCCTTCGTCGAGGGGATGCTCAACAACGTCCTGAACCCGAAGGTCGCGGTCTTCTACCTCGCGTTCCTGCCGCAGTTCATCGGCCCGGGCGACCCGGTGCTGGCGAAGTCGATCCTCCTCGCCGGCATCCACTTCACGGAAGGGATGATCTGGCTGTCGCTCGTCACCCTGTTCGTCGGCCGCATGCGCGGCGCGCTCGCGCACCCGAGGGCGACCCGCGCCCTGGAGAGCCTCACCGGGCTCGTGCTCATCGGGTTCGGCGTGCGTCTGGCCATGGCTCGGCGCTGAGCGCGCGCGCCTCCGCCGCCCCCGCCGGCCCCTCGCTCGCGAGGACGAGCGCCTCGAGCCAGCGCAGCACCGTCGCCACGCGCGCGGTGGATCGGAGCTCGGGGTGTGTCACCGCCCAGATCTCGTTCGCCGGGGGCCGGAGGGAGGGCAGCACCGGCGCGAACGCCGGGTCGTCCCGCACCGTGCTCACCGTGAGGAGCGCGATGCCAGCGCCCGCGGCGCAGGCGGCGTGCATCATGGTGGTCGTGCTGGCGCGGACGGCGACGCGCGCGCCGGCCGCGGTCTGGCGCACCCAGGCCTGCGTGCGCATCCGGTCGAAGTCCTGGTCATAAAGGATGAGATCGTGCCGCGCGAGGTCGCGCGGGTGGCGCGGCGTGCCGCGCCGGGCGAGGTAGGCGGGCGCGGCGAAGAAGGCGTAGCGCTCGAGGCCGAGGCGGCGCGCCACGAGCGATCGCTCCCGCGGGCGGAAGAGGCGGACCGCGACGTCCGCCTCGCCGCGGGTGAGATCCAGGGCGCGGACGTCGGCCCGGATCTCGATGGTGAGGCCGGGGTGGGCCTCGAGGAAGGCCGGCAGCGCGGGCGCGAGGACGAAGGAGGCGAAGCCGTCGCCGGTCGTGACGCGCACCGAGCCCGTCGGGCGCGAGTCGGCGCCGGAGAGCGCGCGCTCCGCCTCGAGGAGCTCCGCCTCGACGCGCTCCGCGTAGGGCAGGAGCCGCTGCGCGGCGGCGCTCGGCGCGAGCCCCTCCGGCGTCCGCGTGAAGAGGCGCGCCCCGACGGCGGCCTCCATGGCCGAGAGGCGCCGGCCGACGGTGGTGGAGGCGGTGCGCAGCACGCGCGCGGCGCCGGCGTGGCTGCGCGCGCGGTGCACGGCGAGGAAGATGCGGAGGTCGTCCCAGGCGAACATGAGCCCATCCTGTCCAAAGCCGTGCATCCGTGCACGCCCGGAGTGCACAAACGTGCAGATACGCCGCCAGTCGGGGAGAGCAAGATCAGGCTCGACGGGGAAGGGAGATCCGCCCCGGAAGCGAGGAAGGCGTCATGTTCGGAGCTTGGCCGTTCGGGTGGAGCGTTCGAGAGACGGGGAGCCGGGAGCTTCCGGCGGAGGCGACCACGCGGGTGCGCCCGGGCCGCCGCGGGGTGGTGCTGCGCGCCGAGGCGGGGCTCGTCCACGTCACGCAGTCCGGCGATCTCGAGGACCACGTCCTCGCGGCCGGCGAGGAGCTCAGGCTCCCGGCCGGCGGGCTGGTCGTGGCCTTCGCGCTCGCTCCTTCGCGCCTCGCGGTCCGCCAGCCGCGGCGGGAGCGGTCCGTGACCATCCCGTGCCCTGCTATCCTCCCGGCCTCCCACCAGCGAGGGTGAACCGCGTGCTCGAGATCGTCATCGGCAACAAGAACTACTCGTCCTGGTCGATGCGGGGCTGGCTCGCGCTCGAGCTGACGGGGGCGCCGTACCGGGAGCTGCTCGTCCCGCTCGACCGGCCCGACACGGCGCGGCGGATCCGCGAGATCTCGCCGGCCGGCCGCGTGCCGGTGCTCCGCGACGAGGGGCTCCTCGTCTGGGACTCGCTCGCCATCTGCGAGTACCTCGCCGAGAAGTTCCCCGCGGCGGGGCTCTGGCCCGCGGAGCGGGGCGCGCGGGCGGTGGCGCGGGCGGTGTCCGCCGAGATGCACTCGGGCTTCCAGGCGCTGCGCTCGAGCCTGCCGATGAACCTCCGGCTCCGGCGGACGATCGCGTCGCCGGCGGAGGACGTGCTCGCCGACGTGGCCCGCGTCCGCGCGATCTGGCGCGAGCTCCGCGCCGGCGCGCGGGGCGGCGAGTTCCTGTTCGGCGGGTTCGGCATCGCCGACGTCATGTTCGCCCCGGTCGTCGGGCGCTTCCGCACCTACGGCATCGCGCTGGACGGGCCGGAGGCCGAGTACGCCGAGGCGGTCTGGCGCCACCCCGCGGTGGTGAAGTGGGTCGCGGGCGCCGCGGCCGAGCAGGACGCCATCCCGAAGTACGACCTGGCCTGACGCTGGGCCGGATCGATCCCGAGGTGCGGCCGGGCGAATCGCCCGGGCGGCGGCCGTCTGCCCGCCGCGCGAGGACGAGGTGACCAGGATGCGGCGGCTCCATCACGGTTGGTACGTCTTCGGCGCGACGTTCGGCGTGCTCCTCGTCGCCGCCGCCATCCGCGCGACGCCCGGCGTGGTGATCGTGCCGCTCGAGCACGACCTCGGGTGGTCGCGCGCGACGATCTCCGGCGCGATCGGCGTGAACCTCCTGCTGTACGGCCTCATGGGCCCGTTCACCGCCGCGATCGCCGAGCGGATCGGCCTCCGCCGGACCATGGCCGTCGCGATGACGCTCCTCGCGGGCGCCCTCCTGCTCGCCACGGAGATGCGGGCGGCGTGGCAGCTCGTGGTCCTGTGGGGCGTCCTGGTCGGCGTCGGCTCGGGGATGGCGGCCACCGTGCTCGGCGCGGTCGTGGTGGCGCGCTGGTTCCACGCCCGCCGCGGGCTCGTGATGGGGGCGCTGACCGCCAGCACCGCCACCGGGCAGCTCCTGTTCCTGCCGCTCCTCGCCCACCTGACGGAGGCGGAGGGGTGGCGCTGGGCCGTCCGCGCCGTGGCGGTCGCCGCCCTGGCGATGGTGCCGCTCGTCCTCGCCGTGGTGCGCGAGTCGCCCGCCGCGGTGGGGCTCCTGCCCGTCGGCGCGACGGAGGCGCCGCCGCCCCCCTCGCGGCGTGGCAACCCCGCGGTGCTCGCGGTCACCACGCTCGGCCGGGCGATGCGGCACCGCGACTTCTGGCTGCTCGCCGCGACGTTCTTCGTCTGCGGCGCGAGCACGAACGGCCTCGTCGGCACGCACCTCATCCCCGCCTGCCTCGACCACGGGATCCCCGAGGTCCGCGCGGCGAGCCTGCTCGCGACGATGGGGCTCTTCGATCTCGTGGGCACCACCGCCTCGGGCTGGCTCACGGACAGGTGGGACAGCAGGCGCCTCTTGTTCACCTACTACGCGCTGCGCGGGCTCTCGCTCGTCTTCCTCCCCGGCGCGCTCCACCACGGCGACGGGCTCGGCCTGTTCAGCGTGTTCTACGGGCTCGACTGGATCGCGACGGTGCCGCCGACCGTGAGGCTCGCGACCGACGCGTTCGGCAAGGACGACGCGCCCATCGTGTACGGCTGGGTGTTCGCGTCCCACCAGGTGGGCGCCGCGCTGGCCGCGCTGGGCGCCGGCCTCGTCCGGACGGAGCTCGGCGACTACCGCCTGGCGTTCCTCGCCTCCGGCGCGATCTGCATGGCCGCCGCGCTGCTGGCGCTCGCGATCGGGCGCGGCCGCGCCCGGCCCGAGGTCGAGCTCTCCCCCGCGCGCACGGCGTGACCGAAGCGGCCCGGCCGCCCGCCGCCGACCGCCCGCGGCCGCCTCGTCCGGCTCGACGCGCCGGGCCACGCGTCCGGCGTCCCGCGACCGATTGACAAGCGCGCCCCACGCGGGCTACCACCCCGCGCCGAGGTCCAGGGGCGCGCCCCGCTCGCCCCCACCGAGACCTCGTGTGCGTCCGGCGCGGAGGGTCCGCGCAACTCCGACTCCAGGGAACCGCGCGATGAAGACCCCCATGAAGCTCCTCGCCCTCACGCTGACCCTCGCCGCGCTGCCCGCGCAGGCCCGCACCTTCGAGGAGATCAAGGCGTCGGGGACGATGGTCGTCGCCTCGGAGGGCGCGTTCCCTCCCTTCAACTTCTTCCGCGGGCCGACCCTCACCGGCTTCGAGATCGAGGTCGCGGAGGCCCTCGCGAAGAAGCTGGGCGTCGCGATCGAGTGGCGGGCCCTGTCGTTCGACGCGCTGCTCGCCGGGCTCCGGCAGGATCGCTGGGACATGGTGATCGCCTCGTTCGGCGTGAGCGAGGAGCGCGCCAAGGCGGTCACGTTCACCGATCCGCACTACTGCTCGGGCGGCGTCATCGTCGCGAAGGACCCCGCGATCCGCACGGTGAAGGATCTCGCCGGGAAGGTCGTCGCCGTGCAGACCGGCACGACCTACCTCGCGCACGTCCAGAAGATCCCCGGCCTCAAGGAGGTCAAGAACTTCCCCAAGGACACCGACGCGCGCTCCGCGCTCGCGGCCGGCCGGGTCGACGCATGGGTGACCGATCGCTTCGTGGCCAAGGCGGCGGTCGAGTCCGCCGGCGGCGCGGGGCTGAAGATCGGCGACTTCGTCTTCGTGGAGCGCATCGCCATGGCCGTGAAGAAGGGCAACGGCTCGCTCCAGGCGGCGCTGAACAAGGCCCTCGCGGAGATCATGGCCGACGGGACGTACGAGAAGATCTCCAGGAAGTATCTGAACGAGGACGTCCGCTGCCGGTGAGCCGGCGTCGCTCCGACGGCACCGCCCTCGAGCCGGTCCCATGAACGTCGCACTCGGCGTCTGGCCCGCGCGCTGGACGCGCCAGCAGCGCAGCACCGCGACCATCGCCGCCTCGGCGTTGGTGCTCGTGCTGTTCATGTGGGGCGTGGCGAAGCCGCTCTCGTGGATGCCGGACCCCGTCGGCCCGGTCGCCGACGAGTTCGCGAGCGGCACGCGCGTCACCGTCTGGCTGACGCTCGCCTCCGGCCTCGCCGGGATCGCCATCGGCGTCCTCACCGCCGTGGCGAAGCTCGCGCCGTTCCCGCCGATCCGCTGGGCGGCCGACCTGTACGTCTGGGCCGTGCGCGGCACGCCGCTCCTCGTGCAGGTGCTGTTCGTGTACTTCGCGCTGCCGGCGATCGTCCCGGGCCTCCAGCTCTCCGACTTCACCTCGGCGGTGGTCGCGCTCGCGGTGAACGTCGGCGCCTACAACGCGGAGGCGATCCGTGCCGGCATCGTCGCGGTGCCGAAGGGGCAGACCGAGGCCGCCCGCGCGCTGGGCCTGTCCCCCTTGCAGACCTTCCGCGACGTGGTCTTCCCCCAGGCGTTCAAGATCGCGCTCCCGCCGCTCGTGAACAACGTGGTGGCCCTGCTCAAGGACTCGTCGCTCGCCTACGTGATCGGGGTGGTGGAGCTCTCGAACGTGGGCAACCGGCTCCAGGCCGCCACCTTCGAGCCGGTGCCGACGCTCGCCACGACCGCCACGATCTACCTCGTCCTCACCACCGTGCTCACCCGGATCTCCGGGGCGATCGAGCGGCGGCTCGACCTCGAGCAGCGGCGCTGAGCGGCAGGACGGACCCCATGTCGCTCGTACGCTCCGCTCCTTCGCTCGCCACCGACCGGCCGCCGCTCATCGTCGCCGAGGGCGTGAACAAGCACTTCGGCCCGGCGCACGTGCTGCGCGGCGTGACGACGCGCTTCTTCGAGGGCGAGGTGGCCGTGATCATCGGCGCCTCCGGCTCCGGCAAGTCCACCTTCCTCCGGACGCTGAACCGCCTCGAGAAGCACGACTCCGGGCGCATCGTGGTGGACGGGATCGAGCTCGACGACAACGTCCGCAACCTCGACGCCATCCGCCGCGAGGTCGGCATGGTGTTCCAGCAGTTCAACCTGTTCCCGCACCTCACGTCGCTCGAGAACGTGGCGCTCGCGCCGCGGCGGGTCCGGGGCACGCCGCGCGCAGAGGCGACCCGCGCCGCGCTCGAGCTGCTCACGCGCGTCGGCCTCGCCGACCACGTCCACAAGCACCCCTTCCAGCTCTCCGGCGGCCAGCAGCAGCGCGTGGCCATCGCCCGCGCGCTCGCGATGAACCCGAAGGTGCTGCTCTTCGACGAGCCGACGAGCGCGCTCGATCCCGAGATGATCAACGAGGTCCTCGACGTGATGAAGGACCTGGCGCGGTCCGGCATGACGATGATCGTCGTCACGCACGAGATGCGGTTCGCGCGCGAGGTGGGGGACCGGATCCTCTTCTTCGACCACGGGGAGCTCCTGCAGGACGCCCCCGCGGACGAGTTCTTCGAGCGCCAGCGCAACGACCGGATCCGGGCGTTCCTGGGCCAGATATCTCACTGACAGTGACGTCTCCGCTCGGGCGCTTCGCCCGCGAGTGGGAGCTTTCGCAGAGGACACGGATGAGCACGCGCAACACGATCTTCGGCATCTCCCTCCTGACCCTGCTGCTCGGCGGCGCCGCCCGCGCCGAGGAGGCGGCCCGGCCGGACGACGTCCAGGCCCTGCGGGCCGAGGTGAAGCGGCTCGCGGAGGAGCTCGAGGCCCTGAAGGCGAGGGCGGCCGCGCCCACGCCCGCCTCCTACACCCCGCCGCCCGCCCCGGCGGCGGAGCAGGTGGCCGCGCTCGCGGAGCGCGTGGACGTGGTCGAGATCCAGCAGAAGGACGCGGTGGTCGCGGGGGACGTCCCCGGCTCGTTCCGGGTGCCCGGCACGGAGCTCTCGCTCCGGCTGTACGGGTTCGCGGAGCTGAACTGGGTGCACGCGTTCGGCCCCGACAACTCGGACATCGACTACGCGACCTTCGCTCCGTACCTGCCGCTCGAGGGGACGGCCGCGGGGCGGCGCACGAACCGGGACTACCTCACCGCCCGCACCTCCCGGCTCGGCATCGACGCGGCCACGCCGACGCGGTACGGCGTCCTCGGCGTCAAGATCGAGGGCGACTTCAACAACGAGCCGCGCACCGGGAACACCGCCCAGTACGGCGCGCCGGAGAACCTCTTCACCCAGCAGCAGACGAGCAGCTACGGCTTCCGGGTCCGCCACCTCTACGGCGTCTTCGGCGGCCTCCTCGTCGGCCAGACGTGGTCCACGTTCATGGACGTGGACAACTACCCGGAGACCGTCGACTACAACGGCCCCACGGGCGCGACCTTCATCCGCCAGCCGGTCATCCGCTACACCTACGCGACGCAGTCGGCCGGCGGCTTCACCGTCGCGCTCGAGAACTCCTCGAGCTACGTGCTCGACTCCCGCGCCGGCCCCGCCGACAGCCCGAACCCGGACTACGGCCTCCCCATCCCCACGAGCCTCTCGCGCGTGCCGGACGTGGTGGTCCGCTGGGACAAGGGGTTCCAGTGGGGCGCGCTCGGCGCCCGCGCGATGACGCAGGAGCTCCGCTTCGACGACGGCGACGGCACGAAGGCCGCGGCGCGCGGCTGGGGCGCGGCGGCGAGCGCCTCGTTCAAGGTGCGCGGCTCCGACTGGCTCGCGCTGCAGGTCACGGGCGGCGACGGCATCGGCCGCTACCTCAACTACATCGAGGGGGCCCTCTACGACGCGGCGGCCGGCCGGATCCGGACCGAGCGCGCCGTCGGCGTCATCGCCGGCTACCAGCTCAAGCCCGCGGGCTGGGTGCGCGTGAACTTCGTCTACGGCGCGACGCGGGACCTCGACGGCTCCTACACCGACGTGGCGAAGGCGACCGGCCTCGACGGCGGCCGGTACGGCGTGAACCGCTCGGTGCAGCAGCTCCACGTCGGCCCGATCTTCACGCCGGTGAAGGGCGTGGACGTCGGCGTGGAGGGCATCTGGGCGCAGCGGAGGACGCTCGCCGGCGAGCGGGGCGAGGATCAGCGCCTCGACTTCTCGGTGAAGTACTACGTGAACTGACGCGCGGTCCCGCGCGCCTTGCCCGCCATGAGCCGGCGTGCAACCCTGCGCGGGTCCTCATCCCGGCGGTACCCAACCGAGACCCGAGCAGCGGCGTCTCGACTTCGGCAGGAGGCAACAACATGCGCACCCTCGGTCTCGTCCTCGGCGCCCTCGCGCTCGTCTCGCTCGGCGCCTGCCAGAAGAAGTCCTCGACGCCCACCACCGTCAAGATCGGCGTGTTCGAGCCGATGACCGGCGCGAACGCGGCCGGCGGGGCGATGGAGGTGGAGGGGATCAAGCTCGCGAACGAGATGTTCCCCACCGTGAAGGTCGGCGACAAGGAGCTCAAGATCGAGCTCGTCGTCTCGGACAACAAGTCCGACAAGGTCGAGGCGGCCAACGCCGCCCAGCGGCTGGTCGATCAGGACAAGGTCGCCGCCGTCCTGGGCTCGTGGGGCTCGTCGCTGTCCATGGCGGCCGGCCCGATCGTCAAGGACAAGAAGGTGCCCGCCATCGCGCTCTCCGCGACGAACCCGCTCGTCACGAAGGGCAACGAGTACTACTTCCGCGTCTGCTTCATCGACCCGTTCCAGGGCACGGTGATGGCGAACTACGCCTTCAAGGACCTCAAGGCCAAGAAGGCGGTCATCATCCGCGAGGTCTCGAACGACTACTCGGTGGGCCTCGCCCGGTTCTTCTCCGACAGCTTCAAGAAGCTCACCGGCGACGAGGGCGCGATCCTCTCGGAGCTCAACTACAACACGAACGACCAGGACTTCACGGCCCAGCTCACCACCGCGAAGTCCATGAACCCCGACGTGATCTTCGCCCCGGGCAACTACACGGAGAGCGCCCTCGTCATCAAGCAGGCGCGCGAGCTCGGGATCACCGCGCCCTTCCTCGGCGGCGACACCTGGGAGACCCCCGAGTTCGTGGACGTCGGCAAGCAGGCGGTCGAGGGCGCGGTGTTCTCGACGTTCTTCGCGACCGAGGTGCCCATCACCGAGACCAGCAAGACGTTCCTCGACGCGTACCGCAAGCAGTACAACAAGGAGCCCGCCGCGGTGACCGCGCTCGGCTTCGACGGCTACCTCGTGGTGCGCTCGGCCATCGAGAAGGCGGGCAGCCTCGACGGCGCGAAGATCCGCGACGCGCTCGCCGCCACGCAGCGCTTCCCGGGCGCGGCCGGCCACATCACGTTCGACCAGAACCGCGACGCCACGAAGAGCGCGGTCATCAAGGTCGTCAAGGGCGGGAAGTTCACCTACCTGACCACGGTTCAGCCGTAGGGCCAGGAGCTCATCGCGGCGGCCGGGGGGCGGGTGCAGCCTCCCGCGCCCGCCGCAGAGGCCCCGAGGCGTCATGACACTCGCGCTCTTCCTGCAGCACCTGGCGAATGCCCTGTCCCTGGGCAGCCTCTACGCCCTCATCGCCATCGGCTACACGATGGTGTACGGCATCCTGCGGCTCATCAACTTCGCCCACGGCGACGTCTTCATGCTGGGCGCCTACCTGGCGTTCTACGCGGTGGCGACGTTCCTCCTGCCGTGGTGGGCGGCCTTCCTCCTCGCCATCCTGGTCACCGCGCTCTTCGGCGTGGTGCTCGAGCGCGTCGCGTACCGCCCGCTGCGGGACTCCCCGCGCATCTCGGTGATGATCAGCGCCATCGGCGCCTCGTTCCTCATCGAGAACGTCGGCATCGTCGTGTTCGGCGGCCGCCCCAAGGGCGTCCTGGTCCCCGACGTCATGAACGTCAAGCTCGGGCTGGGCGGCGTCTCGGTCATGTCGGTGAGCGTCGTCATCCCGGTCCTCACCTTCGTGGTGCTGGCGATCCTCCTCTGGGTCGTGCACCGGACGAAGACCGGCATGGCGATGCGCGCCGTCTCGACCGATCTCGACGCCGCGCGCCTGCAGGCGATCGACGTGAACCGCATCATCTCGTTCACGTTCGGCGCCGGCTCGCTGCTCGCCGCGGTCGGCGGCATCATGTGGTCCTACAAGTACCCGCAGCTGAACCCGCTCATGGGCACGATGCCGGGCCTCAAGTGCTTCATCGCGGCGGTCATCGGCGGGATCGGCAGCATCCAGGGGGCGGTGCTGGGCGGCTTCCTGCTCGGCGGGATCGAGCTCCTCACCGTCGCGTTCCTGCCGACCCTCACCGGCTACCGCGACGCGTTCGCGTTCGTGCTCCTCATCGTCGTCCTCCTGGTGAAGCCCTCGGGCCTCCTCGGCGGGCGCCACGTCGAGAAGGTGTGACGCCATGAAGCCGAAGCGCACGCACCTCTACACGCTCGCGGCCGTCGCCGCCTTCGCCGTGTTCCTCGGCATCGCCGACGCCACCTTCGACGCCTTCGCCCTGCGCGTCCTCGACCTGTGCGGCATCTACGTCGTGCTGGCGCTCTCCCTGAACCTCGTGAACGGGTTCACCGGCCTCTTCTCGCTGGGCCACGCGGGCTTCATGGCGGTCGGCGCCTACACGAGCGCCCTGCTCACGATGACCGCCGAGCAGAAGGAGATGAACTTCTTCCTCGAGCCCATCGCGCCGTGGCTCGCGCACCTCTCGATCCCCTTCATCCCGGCGCTCGTGGTGGCGGGGCTCGTCGCGGCGGGGCTCGGGTTCGTCATCGCGGCGCCGGCGCTGCGCCTCCGGGACGACTACCTCGCCATCGCCACCCTCGGCTTCGCCGAGATCATCCGCGTGGTCCTCACCAACGCGCAGCGGATCACGAACGGCGCCCTGGGGCTCAAGGGGCTGCCCAAGTTCGCCGGGACCTGGGAGGTCTGGGGCTGCGCCGCGCTGGCGGTCCTCTTCATGATCCTCCTCACGCGCTCGGCCTACGGGCGGGCGCTCAAGGCGGTGCGGGACGACGAGATCGCCGCCGGGGCGATGGGCGTGAACGTGTTCCGCACGAAGGTGGTGAGCTTCACCGTCTCGAGCTTCATGGCGGGGGTGGGCGGCGCGCTGCTCGGCCACCTGCTCACCACCATCGACCCGAAGATGTTCACCTTCATGCTGACGTTCAACATCCTGCTCGTGGTCGTGCTCGGCGGGATGGCCTCCATCACCGGCTCGGTGATCGCCTCCATCGCGGTGACGATCCTCATGGAGGCGCTCCGCTTCCTGGACGGCCCCCTCGACCTCGGCGTCTTCCAGCTCGACGCGCGCCCGGGCCTGCGCATGGTGGTGTTCTCGGCGCTGCTGATGGCGGTCGTGATCTTCCGGCAGCGCGGGCTCATGGGCAGCCGCGAGTTCTCGTGGGCGATGCTGTCGAGGGCGAGGCTGCCGTGGCGGAGGAGCGGGCCGGCCGGCACCGACGGGGGGACGCATGGCGTTGCTTAGCACCGAGCGCGTCACCATGCGGTTCGGCGGCCTCACCGCCGTCTCCCGCCTCGAGGTCCGCATCGAGAAGGACGAGATCGTCGGCCTCATCGGGCCGAACGGCGCCGGGAAGACCACCGCCTTCAACGTGATCACCGGGATGAACACGCCCACGGAGGGGAGGGTGCTCTTCGCCGGCGAGGACATCACCGGCATGCCGCGCCACGAGATCGCCAGGCGCGGGGTCGCGCGGACGTTCCAGAACATCCGGCTCTTCAAGGAGATGTCGGTCCTCGAGAACGTCCTCGTCGGCTGCCACCTGCGGCTCCGCCCCAACGTCTTCGAGGCGACGCTCCACCTGCCGGGCTATCGCCGCCGGGACGCCGAGGCCCGCGCGTTCGCCCTCGACCTGCTGCGCGAGGTGGGCCTCGAGTCGAACGCGGACGAGCTCGCCACGAGCCTCCCCTACGGGAAGCAGCGGCGCCTCGAGATCGTGCGCGCCCTCGCGACGCGGCCGACGATGCTGCTGCTCGACGAGCCCGCGGCCGGCATGAACCCGCAGGAGTCCCTCGAGCTCATGCACTTCATCCGGCGGATCCGCGATCAGTTCGGCCTGACCATCCTCCTCATCGAGCACCACATGCAGGTGGTGATGGGGGTCTGCCACCGCATCTACGTCCTCGAGTACGGGCAGACGATCGCCCAGGGCGATCCGGCCGCGATCCAGAACGACCCCAAGGTCATCGAAGCGTACCTGGGAGCCCAGTGATGCTGAAGGTCGAGCAGCTCTCCGCTCATTACGGCGGCATCCACGCGCTCCAGGGCATCGCGCTCGACGTGCCCGACGGCTCCATCGTGAGCCTCATCGGCGCGAACGGCGCTGGCAAGAGCACCACCCTCAAGTCCATCGTCGGGCTCGTGAAGCCGTCGCGCGGGACCGTCACCTGGAACGGCGAGGTGCTCACCGGGCTCCCCACCAAGGACATCGTGTCCCGCGGCGTGTGCCTCGTCCCCGAGGGCCGCCACGTCTTCCCGAACCTCACGGTGGACGAGAACCTGACGCTCGGCGCCTACTCGCGGTCCGACAAGCCGGGCATCGCCGCCGACCGCGAGAAGGTGTTCGGGCTTTTCCCGCGCCTGAAGGAGCGGGTGAGCCAGAAGGCCGGCACGCTCTCCGGCGGCGAGCAGCAGATGCTCGCGGTGGGGCGCGCGCTCATGACCCGTCCCCGGCTCCTGATGATGGACGAGCCGTCGCTCGGCCTCGCCCCGCTCATCGTGAAGATGATCTTCGACATCGTGAAGGCCATCAACGCGGAGGGGGTCACCGTGCTGCTCGTCGAGCAGAACGCGAAGGCGGCGCTCGAGATCGCCGACTACGGCTACGTCCTCGAGACGGGCCGCATCACCTTCCACGGGCCGGGCAAGGACCTCCTGAAGGACGATCGCGTGCGCCACGCGTACCTCGGCGAGGCTCACGCGTAAGACGTCTCAGCGGGGGCTGGTCCCCCGCCCCCTCGACGGCTGATCGCCGTCGCCGGGGCCCCCACCCCCGCTCGCCGGGCCCGCTTCGCTCGCTGACGTCTCGCGATCCGCGCCGGCGCCCCGCTGGGCTACATTGCCGGGCCATGCGACTCCTCCGCGATCTGTCGCCGTCCGCCGTCGTCGCGGGCTTCGTCACCGTCCTCGTCGGCTACACCAGCTCCGCGGTGATCGTGTTCCAGGCGGCGAGGGCCTGCGGCGCCGGCCCCGCGGAGATCGCCTCCTGGATGTGGGCGCTCGGGCTGGGGATGGGGCTCACCTGCATCGGCCTGTCGCTGCGCTACCGCGTGCCGGTGGTCACCGCCTGGTCCACGCCCGGGGCGGCGCTCCTCGCGACCAGCGCGGCCGGCCTGCCGATGTCGGCCGCCGTCGGCGCCTTCCTCGTCTGCGGCGCGCTCCTGCTCCTCTTCGGCGTCACCGGCTGGTTCGAGCGCGGCATGTCGCGCATCCCGATGCCGATCGCCGCCGGGATGCTGGCCGGGGTCCTGCTCCGGTTCGGGATGGACACCTTCGTGGCGATGAGGACGCAGCTCGGCCTCGCGCTCGCCATGGTCGCGGCGTACCTCGTCGGCCGCAGGCTCTGGCCCCGCTACGCGGTGGTGGGCGTGCTCGCGGTGGGCGTCGCCGTGGCGGCGGCCCTGGGGCTGCTCGGGCTGTCGGGCGTGCACCTCGAGCTCACGCGCCCGGTGCTCACGGCGCCGACCTTCAGCACGAGCGCCCTCGTCGGCGTGGCGATCCCGCTCTTCGTCGTCACCATGGCCTCGCAGAACGTGACGGGGGTCGCCGTGATGCGCGCGGCCGGGTACGGCGACACGCCCGTGTCGCCCCTCATCGGCTGGACCGGCGCGACCACCGTCCTCCTCGCGCCCTTCGGCGGCTACACGTTCAACCTCGCCGCGATCACGGCGGCCCTCTGCATGGGGCACGAGGCTCACCCGGACAAGGACCGGCGCTACGTGGCCGCCGTGGCCGCCGGCGGCTTCTACCTGCTCACCGGCCTCTTCGGCGCCACGGTGGGCGCCGTGTTCGCGGCGTTCCCGAAGGAGCTCGTGATGGCGGTGGCGGGGCTCGCGCTCGTGAACACGATCGGCGCTGGACTCGCGGCGGCGGTGCGTGACGAGTCGGATCGGGAGCCGGCCCTCCTCACGTTCCTCGTCACCGCCTCCGGGGTCTCGCTGTTCGGGATCGGGTCGGCCTTCTGGGGGCTCGTGGCCGGCGTCATCGCGCTCCTCGCGCTCCGCCGTTAGCCGAGGGGAGCCGCGCGCGGAGCCCCCGGCGTTATCCGCTTGACCGGACGCACGTCCGTCATTTAGGAAGACGGGGTCGCATCGACGCGCGGCCCCGGCCGCCCAGGAGAGGAACTCATGAAGCGCACCATCCGCACCCTCGCCGCCGCCGTGCTCGCGCTCTGCGCGCTGGGCGCCCGCCCCGCTGCGGCGGGGCAGGTCATCAAGCTCGGCGTGGAGAACGGGCCTCATGCCGAGATCGCCGAGCTGGTGAAGACGCTCGTCGCGAAGGACGGCATCGAGCTCAAGGTCATCGAGCTCTCGGACTACGCCCAGCAGAACCCGGCGCTCGACCAGGGCGACCTGGACGCCAACTCGTTCCAGCACCAGCCGTACCTCGACGAGCAGGTGAAGGCGCGCGGCTACAAGCTCGTCGGCGTGGCGAAGAGCGTGGTCTTCCCGATGGGCGTGTACTCCCGCAAGATCAAGGCGCTCGCGGAGCTGCCCCAGGGCGCCAAGATCGCCATCCCCAACGATCCGTCGAACGGAGGCCGAGCGCTCCTGCTCCTGCAGGCGAACGGGGTCCTGAAGCTCCGCCCCGGCAGCGGCATCACCCCGACGGCGATCGACATCGTCGAGAACAAGAAGAACGTGAAGATCGTGGAGGCGGACGCCGCCCAGCTCCCGAACTTCCTCCCCGACGTGTCCGCCGCCGTCATCAACACGAACTACGCGATCCAGGGGAAGCTCGACCCGGCCAAGGACGCCATCGCCCGCGAGGCGAAGGACTCGCCGTACGTGAACCTCCTCGTCGTGCGGCAGGCGGACAAGGACAAGCCCTGGGTGAAGAAGCTCGTCGCCGCCTACCACTCGGCGGAGGTGCGCAAGCTCATCGACACGAAGTGGCCGGGCGTCGTGGTCCCGGGCTGGTAGGGCCGAGCGGACCTTTCGCCGGCGGAGCCGAGGCTCGTCCCCTGGGTTGGGGGCGGGCCTCTCTTCGTCGAAGGCGCGCGGTGCGGTTCCGCGCGGCGCCTAGGCGTTCGGCCGCGAGCGCACGAGCCGCTTGTTGAGCCGCTGCGCCACGCGATCTCCGACCGACTGGACCCCCTGCACGAGCACGATGAGGACGACCACCACCGCGAGCATGACCTCCGGCAGGAAGCGCTGGTAGCCATAGCGGATGCCGAGGTCGCCGAGCCCGCCGCCGCCGACGGCGCCGGCCATGGCCGAGTAGCTGATCAGGTTCACGACCGTGATGGTGAGGGCCGCGACGAGGCCGGGGAGCGCCTCCGGGACGAGGACCTTCGTCACGATCTGCATCGGCGAGGCCCCCATGGCCTGCGCTGCCTCGATGAGGCCGGGGTCCACCTCGCGGAGCGCCGCCTCGGCGAGCCGGGCCACGAACGGGATGGCCGCGATCGTTAGCGGCACGATGGCCGCCGCCGTGCCGATGGAGGTACCGACGAGGAGCCGCGTGAACGGGATGATGGCCACGAGCAGGATGATGAACGGCGTCGAGCGGCCGGCGTTCACCACCGCGCCCAGCACCCGGTTCAGCAGGGGGTGCTCCCGGATGTGGCCGGGGCTCGTGGCGACCAGGACGACGCCCAGCGGCACGCCGACGAGCGCCGCCAGGGTGGACGACACGGCCACCATGAGCAGGGTCTCGAGGAACGCGTCAAGCAACAGCCCGAGCATCGCCGGCGACATGGCCGAGCACCTCCACCTTCAGGTCCTTGCTGCGGATGAACTCGAGAGAGGCCGCGACGTCCTCGGCGCGCCCGATCGCCTCGACGATGATGTTCCCGTACGGCTCACCCTGGATGTAGTCGACCTGCGCCTGCAGGATGTTGAGCAGGATCCCGAACCGGCGGACGACCTCGGCCATCACGGGCGTGTTCGCCGACGGCCCGCGGAAGACGATCCGGAGCACCGGGTTGCCGCCGGCCTCGGGCGGCGCCGCCAGGCGCGCGACGAGGTTCGCCGGGAGGGCCCGGTCCACGAGGTCGCGGACGAAGCGCCGGGTCACCTCGGCGGTCGGCGAGGTGAAGACGTCGAAGACGGGGCCGAGCTCCACGATCTCGCCGTGCTCCAGCACCGCCACCCGGTCGCAGATCTCCTTGATGACCGGCATCTCGTGCGTGATGAGGACGATGGTGAGCCCGAGCTTCCGGTTGATGTCGCGGAGCAGGGTGAGGATCGCCTGCGTGGTCTCGGGGTCGAGCGCCGAGGTGGCCTCGTCGCAGAGCAGCACCGACGGCTCCGAGGCGAGCGCCCGCGCGATGCCGACCCGCTGCTTCTCCCCGCCGGACAGCTCGGCGGGGTAGCGGCCGTGCTTGCCCGCGAGCCCGACCAGCTCCAGGAGCGGCGCCGCGGCGGCGCGCGCGTCCGCGCGCGAGCGGCCGGCGAGCTCGAGGGGGAGGGCGACGTTGTCGAGGGCGGTCCGCGAGGAGAGCAGGTTGAAGTGCTGGAAGATCATCCCGATCGCGTGGCGCGCCTCGCGCAGGGCCCGGCCTCGGAGCGCGGTGATCTCCCGGCCCTCGACCACCACGCGACCCGACGTGGGCCGCTCGAGGAGGTTGATGCAGCGGACGAGCGTACTCTTGCCGGCGCCGCTGCGGCCGATGACGCCGAACACCTCGCCCCTGGGGATGGCGAGGGAGACGCCCTTGAGGACGTGGACGGGGCCGCCCTCGGCGTGGAAGGTCTTCGTGAGGTCTCGGAGCTCGATCATCGTGCTTCGCGGGGGGCTGGACGCGGGGTGTCCGTTATACTGGAGGAGTCCCCGCGGCGCGAGGCCGGCCGGCGTGGCAGGCTCCGCGGGCGATCGGCGCGTTGCCCGGCGCCTCGATCTCCCCTATAGGATGAGCATCCGTTATCACGGAAGGAGACCTCCCACATGAGAGCCGTCCGGACGATCCCGCTCCTCGCCACCGCACTCCTCGCGCTCGCCGGCGTCGCCCGTGCGGCGCCCGCCCAGACCCTCAAGGTCGGCACCGAGGGTGTTTACGCACCGTTCACGTTCCAGGACGCCGACGGGAAGCTCACCGGCTACGACGTCGAGGTCGTCCGGGAGATCGCGCGGCGCGCCGGGCTCGAGCCGGTGTTCGCCCCGACGCCGTGGGACAGCATCTTCCTCGGGCTCGACTCGCGGAAGTTCGACCTGGTCGCGAACCAGATCGGCAAGACGCCCGAGCGCGAGAAGAAGTACCTCTTCACCGACGACTACCTCGTCTCCGGCGCCCAGATCATCGTCAAGGAAGGGCGCGCCGGGACGTTCTCCGGGCTCGAGAGCCTCGCGGGCCTGAAGGTCGGCACCGGCGTCGGCAGCAACTACAGCAAGCTGCTCGAGGCCTACAACGCGAGCCACACCCCGCCCATCGACATCAAGTACTACGACGGGACCCTCACCACCGTCCTCCAGGACATCGTCGCGGGCCGCCTCGACGCGACCGTGAACGACCGCCTGACGGTGGGGTACAACGTCAAGAAGCTCGCGCTCCCCGTGAAGCTGGTCGGGGCGCCGCTCGCGCTCGTCCCCTCGCACTTCGTGGTCCGCAAGGGGCCGGAGGGCGAGGCGCTCGTGAAGCGCCTCGACGCGGCCATCGCCGCGGCCAAGCGGGACGGCACGCTCGCGAAGCTCTCCGTGAAGTGGTTCGGCGCCGACTACACGCGCTAGCGCTCCCTCCCGCCCGTGGACGCCGCCGGCATGGAGCCGCTGCTCGACTATCCCTTCATGGTGTCGGTGGTGCCCGCGCTCCTGCGGGCGCTGCCGGTCACCCTGAACGTGACGGTGGTGTCGATGAGCCTGGCGCTGCCGCTCGCGCTCGCCACCGCCCTCGTCCGGATCTCCCGCGTCCCGGTGCTCCGGCACGTGGCGGCGCTCTACGTCTCGTTCATGCGCGGCACGCCGCTCCTCGTGCAGATCTACCTCGCCTACTACGGCCTGCCGAAGGTGCTGAACCACCTCGGCGACCGCTACGGCTGGTCCCTCGACGTGAGCAGCATCCCGGCCATCGCCTTCATCTACCTCGCGTTCACCCTGAACGTCGGGGCCTACGCCTCCGAGACCTTCCGCGCGGCGATCGAGGCGATCGACCGGGGGCAGATGGAGGCGGCGCTCTCGGTGGGGATGACGCGCTGGCAGGGCATGCGCCGGATCGTGCTCCCCCAGGCGCTCACCATCGCCCTGCCGAGCCTGGGGAACACCGTCATCGCCCTGCTCAAGGACACCTCGCTCGCCTTCCTCGTGTCGGTGGTGGAGCTCATGGGGGAGGCGAAGATCCAGGCGGCGCGCGGGCTGCAGTTCTTCGAGGTCTACCTGGTGGCCGCGCTCGTCTACTGGGTCATCTGCATCGGCATCGAGCGGGGCATGGCGGTGCTGGAGCGCCGGGTGAGGCGGTACGAGGGGCTCTCGCCGGCATGATCGAGCTCCGCGACGTCACGAAGGCGTTCAACGGCGTGCCGGCCCTGCGGGGCGTGAGCCTCGAGGTCCACGAGGGCGAGTCCGTCGTCATCCTCGGGCCGAGCGGCTCCGGCAAGTCCACGCTGCTGCGCTGCGTGAACTTCCTCGAGCGCCCGGACGGCGGGACGATCCGCGTCGGCGATCTCACCGTGGACGCCCACCGGGCCACGAAGGCGGAGGCGGCGGCGCTGCGGCGGCGGACCGCCATGGTGTTCCAGCACTACCACCTGTTCCGCAACAAGACCGCGCTCGAGAACGTGATGGAGGGGCTCCTCGTGGTGAGGAAGCTCCCGCGCGCCGAGGCCCGCGCCGCGAGCGAGCGGGTCCTCGCGCGCGTCGGTCTCTCGAACCGGCTCTCCTACTTCCCGTCCCAGCTCTCCGGCGGCCAGCAGCAGCGGGTCGGCATCGCCCGGGCGCTCGCGCTCGAGCCCGACGTCATCCTCTTCGACGAGCCGACCTCGGCGCTCGACCCGGAGCTCGTGGGCGAGGTCCTCGACGTGATGCGCGGCCTCGCCCGCGACGGCGTGACGATGCTCGTCGTCACCCACGAGATGGGCTTCGCGCGCGAGGTCGCCCAGCGCGTGATCTTCATGGACGAGGGGCGCATCGTGGAGGAGGGCGCGGCCGAGGACGTCTTCCAGCGCACGCGCCACGAGCGGACGCGGCAGTTCCTGCAGCGGGTCAAGCGGACCTGACACGGCGGCGCGCGCGGCGGGCGTGCATCCGTGCACGGGCCCCGTGCATCTCCGCGCGAGCGTCGAGGCCCGGATTCCGGTACACGTGCCTCGAGCGTCCGGGGTCCCGGAGGCGAGGAGGGTGGCACCCTTGTCCCGTCGAGGCTGGCTGCTGTTCGTCGCGCTGTGCGTGATCTGGGGGATCCCGTACCTGCTCATCAAGGTCGCGGTCCGGGAGATCACCCCGGCGAGCCTCGTCTTCCTGCGCACCGCCATCGGCGCGCTCGTCCTCCTGCCGGTGGTGCTCCTCTCCCGGGGCGACCTGCGCGCCCTCCTGCCGCGCTGGCGCCCCATCGTGCTGTTCACCGTGGCGGAGCTCGCGGTCCCGTGGCTCCTGCTCTCCGACGCCGAGCGCCACCTGCCGAGCTCCCTCGCGGGCCTCCTCGTCGCGTCGGTGCCGCTGGTCGGCGTCGTGCTGGCCCGCCTGAGCGGGGTCCCCGAGCCGCTCGGAGGACGCCGTCTCGCCGGGCTCTGGGTCGGGCTCGCGGGCGTGGTCGCGCTGCTCGGCCTCGACGTGCGCGGGGGAGACCTGCGCGCGGTGGGCGAGATGGTGCTCGTGGTGATCGGCTACGCGGTGGGCCCCATGGTCGTGTCCCGGCGCCTCACCGACGTGCGGACCCTGGACGTGGTGGCGGTGTCGCTCGTGCTGGGCGCCGTGGGGTACGCGCCGTTCGGGATCTCCCAGCTCCCCGCCGCGCTGCCGTCGATCGAGGCGATCCTCTCGGTGGTCGTGCTCGGGGTGCTCTGCACGGCGCTCGCCTTCGTGCTCTTCTTCCGGCTCATCGCCGAGGTCGGGCCGGTGCGGGCCACCGTGGTCGCGTACGTCAATCCGGCGGTCGCCGTAGCCGCGGGGGTCGCCGTGCTGGCTGAGCCGCTGACGGCGGGCACGGTCATCGGGTTCTTGCTCATCCTCGCCGGCTCCTGGCTCGCGACCGGAGCGCCGGTGCGCGCCGCCGCCTCCTCGGCGTCCCCGATGGCGCCGGGCTCCGCCGGACAGGCGTGAGGCCGGGCCGCGGCGCGCTGACGCGCCGTCCTTGATCGCACGCAACCCTCGGCTTTCACTTGCGCGGCGCGTCGTCGTCGTGACGCGCGGTTGCTTGCCCTTCGAGAAAAAAGCGCGAGGCGGGTGAACGGGAGCCTCCGATTGTGCTTCAATGCCGCGCACTCTGCAGCCCGGTACTGAGGTGCATCACCCAACGTAATGGAGGCACGATGAACTTCTCGAAGCTCAGGGCGATCGCCCTGGTGAGCGCGGCGCTCGCCATGCCCGCCGCCGGCCACGCCCAGGACGCGAAGCCCGGTGAGTTCAAGATCCCCGGCACCAACACCACGCTCAAGCTCAACGGCTTCGTCGAGCTCGACGCCACCTACGACTTCAGCGGCGCCGACGAGGACATCCGCGGCGACGACTGGGCGTCCTTCCTCGAGTTCCAGCCGCTCGACCGCGGCGAGCGCGACAAGGACCGCCTGTACGTGACCGCCCGCACGTCGCGCGTCGGCCTCACCACCACCACGCCGACCGACCACGGCAACCTCGTGGTCCGCGTCGAGGGCGACTTCAACTCGCCGTCCGCCTTCAACTACTCCACCGAGGCGACCACCAACGGCACGAACTTCCGCATCCGCCACGCCTACGGCGAGTACGCCGGGTTCCTCGTCGGCCAGACCTGGGCCAACTTCATGGATCTCGGGTCGCTCCCCGACACCGTGGACTTCAACCCGCACGGCGCGTTCGCGCTGACCCGCTCGCCCGGCGTCCGCTACACCGCCAACTTCGGCGGGCCGACCCTCGCGGTCGCCCTCGAGAACCCGCAGAGCCTGGTGCTCAACACGGAGAAGGCTCCCGGGACGCTCACCGTCGGGCGCGAGTTCGACCGCTACCCGGACGTCTCCGCGAACCTCACGGTCCCGTTCTCGCTCGGCCACCTGAACCTGCGCGCCGTGACCTTCGAGTACCAGGGCCGCACCGCGGCCGGCGTGCACGACAGCCGCTGGGCCTGGGGCGCCGGCGTCTCCGGCAGCGTGAAGCTCGGCAAGCTGGACAGCGTGGTGTGGTCGGTCCAGGGCGGCGACGGCATCGGCCGCTACATGTTCACGACGCTGTTCCAGGGCGCCGCGTTCGTGGGGAACGACATCGAGCTGTGGAGCGCGGTCGCGTACCACGTGGGCCTCACCCACAACTGGTCGCCCACCTTCCGCTCGAACCTCATCTGGACCCAGACGTTCTTCGACAAGGACGACGCGCTCGCGGCCGAGCTGGGCGATCCCCTGTCGAACAAGCGCATCGACGCCGGCTACGTGAACTCGTTCTACAGCCCGGTGAAGAACGTCGAGCTCGGCCTCGAGTACGCTTACGGCCGCCGGACCGTCTTCGCCGCGGCCCTCGCCGATCCGTCCAACGACGTGGGCACGCAGCACCGCGTCAACGCGCTCGCTCGCTACACCTTCTTCTAGGCGGGGCGGGTGGTTTCCGAGGGGGGCGGTGGCCGAGCGAGGCCGCCGCCCCCCTCGTTTTCGTCGTCACCTCGGCGCGGTGCGCAAAGAACCGGGGGTGAGGAGGGTGCCCGCGAAACGAGCACCGCCCGGGACGGCGCCGCGGGCCGGGAAGCGCGTTGCACATTGCCCATGACAAATGCGTTCTGTATGACGGAAGCTTCCGTTTCTTCACCCCTGGAGGCTCCCATGCGTTTCGCGCGAGCGTTGGCGGTTTCGGCACTGGTCCTGGCCGTAGCCGGTTGCGAGAAGAAGCAGGAACCCGCCGCTGCGGGTCAGCAGCAGGCGGCGGCACCGTCGGACACGATCCTCATCGGGCACGTCGCGTCCCTCACCGGCGAGCAGGCGACGTTCGGCGAGTCGACGGACAACGCCATCAAGCTCGCGATCGCCGAGGCGAACGCGAACGGCGGCGTGAAGGGCAAGAAGCTCGCGCTCAAGACGTATGACGACCAGGGCAAGCCCGAGGAGGCCGCGGTCGCCGCGACGCGCCTCATCGTGCAGGACAAGGTCGCGGTGCTCCTCGGCGAGGTGGCCTCCAGCCGCTCGCTCGCGATCGCGCCGATCGCGGACACCAACAAGGTCCCGCAGATCTCCCCGACCTCGACGAACCCGCGCGTCACGAAGGACGGCACGAAGACCCGGCCCTACGTCTTCCGCGTCTGCTTCATCGATCCGTTCCAGGGCACCGTGATGGCGAAGTTCGCCCACGAGAACCTGAAGCTGAAGCGGGTGGCCATCCTCCGCGACGTCGGGAACGACTACTCGGTCGGCCTCGCCGACTACTTCTCCGCCAAGTTCAAGGAGCTCGGCGGCGAGGTCGTGAGCGACCAGAGCTTCAAGGCCGGTGACCAGGACTTCAAGGCCCAGCTCACCGCCATCAAGAACAAGAACCCCCAGCTCATCTACGTCCCCGCCTACTACACCGACGTCGCGCTCATCGGCCGCCAGGCCCGCGAGCTGGGATTCAAGGGTCCCCTCGCCGGCGGCGACGGCTGGGACTCGGCCAAGCTGTACGAGATCGCCCAGGGCGCGCTCGACGGCTCGTACTTCTCGAACCACTACACCCACGAGAACCCGGACCCGCGGGTCCAGAACTTCGTGAAGAAGTACAAGGACACCTACGGCTCCGTGCCGGACGCGCTCGCCGCCCTCGGCTACGACGCGGCCCTCGTCGCCATCGACTCCATGAACCGCGCCAAGGACCTCACGGGCCCGGCGATCCGCGACGCCATCGAGCAGACGAAGGGCTTCCACGGCGTGGCGGGCAACATCACGCTCGACGCGGATCACAACGCCGTGAAATCGGCCGTCGTGATCGGCATCGAGAAGAACACCCCGAAGTACGTCACGACCGTCGAGCCGTAGGGCTCCGCCTTCCGTAGAGAAGGGGAGGGGTTGATCGAGGCCCCTTCCCTTCTCTATGGTGTCGCACCCCATTTCCCCGGGTGGCCCGCGTGACCGAGTTCCTTCAGCACTTCGTGAACGGCCTCTCCGTCGGGACGATCTACGCCCTGATCGCGCTCGGCTACACGATGGTGTACGGCGTCCTGAAGCTCATCAACTTCGCCCACGGCGACGTCTACATGGTGGGCGCGTTCTCGGGCTACTACCTGGGGATCGTCGGCGGGGGAGGCGAGCCGTCGTTCTTCCGGGCGGCGTACGTCACGCTGGGCGCGATGATCGCGTGCGCGCTGCTCGGGTTCGTGATCGAGCGCTTCGCCTACCGGCCGCTCCGCCACCGGGCGCGGCTGACCGCGCTCATCACGGCCATCGGCGTCTCGTTCCTGCTCGAGTACGGGTTCCAGCTGTCGCCCTGGATCCGCACCCCGGTGCAGTTCCCGCCCGGCCCGAGCCCGCGCTTCTTCCCGCCGCTCATCGACTTCGGCGGCGAGCGCTCCATCGAGGTCCTCGGCGCGACGATGCCCAAGATCGATCTGCTCGGGCTCGGGGTCGCGCTCGGGCTGATGCTCGTGCTCCAGTTCATCGTCTACCGCACGCGCTTCGGCACCGCGATGCGCGCCGTCTCCTTCGATCCGCAGGTCGCCGGCCTCATGGGGATCCCCGTGAACCGGATCATCTCCTGGACCTTCATGCTGGGCAGCGCGCTCGCCGCGGCGGCCGGCATCATCAACGCCTCCTCGCGCCCCAAGATCGAGCCGCTCTTCGGCCTCATCTCCGGGCTCAAGGCGTTCGTGGCGGCGGTGCTGGGAGGCATCGGGAGCGTCCCCGGCGCCATGGCGGGCGGGCTCCTGCTCGGGCTCACCGAGGAGTACGTCGCCGGCTACACGGACTCGTCCTACCGCGACGCCATCGCGTTCACGGTGCTCATCCTCGTGCTGCTGATCCGCCCAGCCGGCCTCTTCGGCCGCGTCACCGTGGAGAAGGTATAGTGGCGCGCGCGAAGGCAGTGTTCCGGTCGATCCTGCCCTTCCTCCTGGGGCTGCCCGTCCTCTTCGCCATCCAGTCGGTGACGCCGCCCGACTACGCGCTCATCCTGGTGAGCGTCGGCGTGAACGTCGTGCTGGCGGTCTCGCTCAACGTGGTGAACGGCTTCACCGGGCAGTTCTCGCTCGGGCACGCCGGGTTCATGGCGGTGGGCGCGTACACCGCCGCGAAGATCACCACCGGGCTCGTGGGCGTGGACCTCCCCTTCGTCCCGCAGGCCTTCTCCGATCAGGCCATCTTCGCCCTGGCGCTCAGCGCGGGCATGGCCACCGCGGCGCTCGCCGGCTTCCTGGTGGGCATGCCCTCCCTGCGCCTGCGCGGCGACTACCTCGCCATCGTCACGCTGGGGTTCGGCGAGATCATCCGCTCCGTCATCGAGAACATGAAGACCCTCGGGCAGGCGACGGGCCTCTCCGGCCTGCCCCCGCGGACCAACCTCGTGTGGGTGGGCGTCTCGGCCATCGCCACGGTGGTGATGGCGCGCCGGCTCGCGGTCTCGACCCAGGGCCGGGCGCTCTTCGCCATCCGCGAGGACGAGGTCGCGGCCGAGGCGATGGGCGTGGACACGACCGGCTACAAGGTGCGGGCGTTCGTCATCTCGGCCGCGTACGCCGGCCTCGCCGGCGCGCTCATCTCGCACGCCATCCTGCTCGCCACGCCGCGCATGTTCACCTTCGTCCGCTCCATCGAGGTGGTGGTGATGGTGGTGCTCGGCGGCCTCGGCTCCATCACGGGCTCGATCGTCGCCGCCTGCACCCTCACCATCGCGCTGGAGCTGCTCCGCGAGTTCCAGGCCTACCGCATGGTCGTCTACGCGATCCTCCTCATCGCGCTCATGCTGCTCCGCCCCCAGGGGATCTTCGGGACGCGGGAGATCTGGGACCTCGCCATCGTCCGCCGGCTGTTCCGGACCCGGCAGCTCGCCGCGACGGGACCCGCCGGCGCCTCGCCGACCGAGGTCCGCGACGACTCGACCAAGGGGGTCGTATGAGCGCGCCCCTCGAGGCGAAGTCGGTCACCATGCGGTTCGGGGGGCTCAAGGCCCTCTCCGAGTTCAGCCTGGTGATGGAGCCCGGCGAGCTCGTCGGCCTCATCGGCCCGAACGGCGCCGGCAAGACCACCGCCTTCAACGCCATCACCGGCGTCTACACGCCCAGCGAGGGCGAGGTCCGGGTGTCCGGCGAGCTCGTGAACGCCCAGCGCCCGCACGAGATCTGCGGGAAGGGCGTCGCCCGCACCTTCCAGAACATCCGCCTCTACAAGCAGCTCACCGCGCTCGACAACGTCCGGGTCGCCTGCCACGCGCGGGCGACGAGCGGCTTCTTCGACGCGCTGTTCCTCACCGCGCGCCACCGCACCGAGGAGTCCCGCATCCTCTCCCGCGCCGAGGAGTACCTGAAGGTGATGGGGCTCTCGCACCGGCGCGACGAGATCTCCCGCAACCTGCCCTACGGCGAGCAGCGCCGGCTGGAGATCGCCCGGGCGCTCGCGACCGGCCCGAAGGTGCTCTGCCTCGACGAGCCGGCGGCCGGCATGAACGCCGCCGAGAAGGTCGAGCTCATGCAGCTCATCCGCAACATCCGCGATCGGTTCGGCATCTCGATCCTCGTCATCGAGCACGACATGCGGCTCGTGATGGGCGTCTCCGAGCGGCTCCTCGTGCTCGACCACGGCGTGACCATCGCGCAGGGCAAGCCCGAGGCCATCCGGAAGAACCCGAAGGTGATCGAGGCCTACCTCGGCGACGCGTACCTCGAGGAGAAGCACATCGCGATCACCCCGGAGGGCGCGCGATGAGCGGCGACGGCCTCATCCTCCAGGTGAAGGACCTGCGGGTCCACTACGGCGCCATCGAGGCGCTGCGCGGGGTCTCCCTCGAGGTCTCGCAGGGCCAGGTCGTGGCGCTCATCGGCGCGAACGGCGCGGGCAAGACCACCACCCTCCGCGCCGTGTCGAAGATGCTCAAGCCGAGCACCGGCGCGATCCACTTCAAGGGGGAGGACGTCACGCGGCTCCCCTCGCACGCGCTCGTGGCGCGCGGCATGGCCCACGCGCCGGAGGGGCGGGGGATCTTCCTCAACCTCACGGTGCGCGAGAACCTCGACCTCGGCGCGTACCTCCGGAGCGACCGGGCCGGGATCGCCCAGGACGCCGAGCGGCAGTTCTCGCTCTTCCCCATCCTCGCCGAGCGCCGCAACCAGGTGGCGGGCACGCTCTCGGGCGGCGAGCAGCAGATGCTGGCCGTCGCCCGCGCGCTCATGAGCCGGCCCAAGCTGATGCTGCTCGACGAGCCGTCCCTGGGGCTCGCGCCGCAGGTCGTCGAGCGCATCTTCAGCGTGCTGCGCGAGGTGAACGCCTCCGGCGTCTCGCTGCTCCTCGTCGAGCAGAACGCCCACAAGGCGCTCCAGCTCGCGCACCGGGCCTACGTGCTCGAGACCGGCAACGTCGTGATGCAGGGGACCGGCAAGGAGCTGCTCGCCTCGCCGGAGGTCCGCAAGGCGTATCTCGGGGAGTGACGGGCCACGCGCGCGCGGTGTGTCCACGCGCGCGCCGGGAGGCTATCTTCCGGGGATGTCCATCGCCTCACCACGCTCGGCGCAGGGCCGGGAGTTCCTGGCCGGCTGCCGCGACGAGCTCCCCATCCTGCTCGGCGTCGCGCCCTTCGGGATGATCTACGGCCTGCTCGCGCTCGGCGCGGGGCTCCCCGCGCTCACCGCCCAGGCGATGTCGTCGGTGGTGTTCGCCGGGTCGGCGCAGTTCATCGCGACGCAGCTCATCCGCGAGGGCACGCCGGCGGTGGTCCTCGTCGTGACGGTGTTCGTCGTGAACCTGCGCCACGCGCTGTACAGCGCCTCGGTCGCGCCGCGCCTCAAGCACCTCGGGACCGGCTGGAAGGTGCTCCTCGCCTACCTCCTCACCGACGAGGCCTACGCCGTCGCGGCCTCGCGCTACGCGCGCGACGGCGACCGGCCCGACGTCGCGCCGCACCTCCACTGGTACTTCCTCGGGGCCGGCGTGACCCTCTGGGCCGCCTGGCAGGCCAGCACCGCCGCGGGGGTGTTCCTCGGCGCGGCCGTGCCGCGGAGCTGGTCGCTCGACTTCACCCTCGCCCTCACCTTCATCGCGCTCGTCATCCCGGCGCTGAAGGACGTGGCGGCCGCCGCCGCCGCGATCGCCGCCGGCCTCCTCGCGGTCATGGTGGTGGGGCTGCCCTACAAGCTCGGCCTGGTGCTCGCCGCGCTGGTGGGGATCCTCGTCGGGCTGTTCGTGGACGCGAGGCGGGCATGAGCTGGCTGCCCGCCCTCGCCGTCGCCGGGCTCGTCACCTTCGCGATCCGGCTCTCCTTCATCCTGCTCCTCGGGAAGGTGGAGCTGCCGCCCATCGTCACCCACGCGCTGCGCTTCGTCCCGCCCGCCGTGCTCTCGGCGATCGTCTTCCCGGAGCTGCTCGTGCGCGACGGCGCGCTCGACCTGCGCCCCGGGAACCTCCGGCTCGTGGCGGGCGTCGTCGCGGCCCTCGTCGCGTGGCGCACGCGGAACGTGGTCCTCACCATCGCGGTCGGGATGGCGGTGCTGTGGACCCTGCAGGCCCTGGCCTGACGAGCGCGCCGCGATGGTCATCCCCCCGCAGAAGCTCGCGCTCTTCGTCGCCGCCACGCTCGCCCTCACGCTCACGCCCGGCCCGGCGGTGCTGTTCATCGTGGCGCGCAGCATGAGCCTCGGCCGGCGCGCCGGGTTCCTGTCGGTGCTGGGGGTGGGGCTCGGGAACACCGTCCACGCCGCCGCGGCCGCGCTCGGCCTGGCGGCGCTGCTCGCGTCGTCGCCGGTGGCCTTCTCCTTCGTGAGGTACCTCGGGGCCGCCTACCTCGTGCTCCTCGGCGTTCGCCGGGTGCTCGACCGCGGCGGTTCGCTGGGGGCCGCGGACGCAGGGGCGGCGCCCGCCGCGCCGCGCTCGATCCTCCGCCAGGGCTTCCTGGTGGCCGCGCTCAACCCCAAGACGGCGCTCTTCTTCCTCGCCTTCCTGCCCCAGTTCGCGGATCCCGCGCGCGCGTCGATGGCGGCGCAGGTCCTGGCCCTGGGCCTCCTCTTCGTGGCGCTCGCCGTCGTCACCGACAGCGGCTACGTGCTCGTCGCCGGTGGGCTCGGGGGCTGGTTGCGCCGGAACCCCGCGTTCGCGCGCAGGGAGCGCTACCTGAGCGGCGCGATCTACGTGGGCCTCGGCGCGCTGAGCGCGCTCGCGCGGTGACGGCGTTGCTCGCCTGGGCCGAGCCCGTCGCGATCCGCGCCCTTTGCCCCGCTCCGCGCGGGCTGATATGTCCTCGCGCCGTGCCCGCGACCGAGCCCGAGCGAACGGTGATGGACCCCGCGGCGGCAGTGCCGCCGGGGGCCCCCGCGCGGCCTCCGCGCGGGCGCGGCACGGCGCTGGGGGTCGCCTACGTGGCGGCGTCCGCGGTGAGCTTCGGCACGCTGCCCGTCTTCGCGCGCCTCGCCTACGCGTCGGGCGTGGACACCTCGACGCTCCTCCTGCTCCGCTTCACGATCGCCGCCGCCCTCATGTGGATCGTGCTCGCGCTCCGCGGCGCCCGGGTCCCGCGGGGCAAGGGGCTCGCCATGCTCGTCGGCATGGGGGCGATCGGGTACGCCGGGCAGGCGTTCTCGTACTTCACCGCGGTGAGCCTCGCGTCGGCCGGGCTCGCGGCGCTGCTCCTGTACCTCTACCCGGCCCTCGTCGCGATCCTGGCGCGCGTCGTCCTCCGCCACCCGCTCTCCGGCGCGCAGCTCGTCGCCATCGTCATGGCGCTCCTCGGGAGCCTGCTCACCATCGGGCGGGCGGTGGACGGGTCGCCGCTCGGGATCTTCTTCGGCGTGCTCGCGGCGCTCATCTACTCGGTCTACATCCTCACCGGCGGCCGGCTCCCGGCCGGCATCACGCCGACCGCCTCGACCACGGTGGTCAGCTCGGCCGCGGCGGTGGTCTTCGCGGGCGTGGTCCTGCTGCGCGGCCCGCAGCTGCCGCGGACGCCGGTGGGCTGGGCCGCGGTCCTCGCCATCGCGGTGATCTGCACCGTGCTCGCCGTCGCGTTCTTCCTGGCCGGGCTCGAGCGGCTCGGTCCGGTGCGGGCCTCCGTCTACTCGACCCTCGAGCCCGTGACCACGCTCGTCCTCGCCGCCGTCCTGCTCGGCGAGCAGGTGACCCTCGTGCGCGCCGCGGGCGGGGCGCTCATCCTCGGCGCCGTGCTGCTCCTCTCGCGCGTCGAGGCGGCGTCCCGGTGACGGTCCCCGCGGAAGGGTCCCGCGGCGCGGCTGGGGTCGGCTACGCCGCGGCCGCGTATCTCATGTGGGGGCTGTTCCCGCTCTACTTCCACGCCCTCGCCGGCGTGCCCGCCCCCGAGATCCTGGCCTACCGCATCGTCTGCTCGACGCTGTTCGTGGCGGCGCTCGTGACGCTGAAGCGGCGCTGGGCGGACGTCCTCCGGCAGCTCCGCGCGCCGGGGACGCTTCCGAGCCTCGCCGCGAGCGCGCTCTTCATCTCGGCCAACTGGCTCGTCTACGTCTGGGCCGTGAACGCGGGGCGCGTCCTGGAGGCGAGCCTCGGCTACTTCGTGAACCCGCTCGTCTCGGTGGTCCTCGGCGTGGTGTTTCTGCGGGAGCCGCTCACGCGCGCGCAGCGGATCGCGGTGATCCTCGCGGCCCTGGGCGTGGTCGCGCTCGTCGTCCGCGCCGGGACGTTCCCGTGGGTCGCGCTGGCCCTCGCGCTGACCTTCGGGCTGTACGGGCTCATCCGCAAGCGGGTGCGGGTGGACGCGACCGCCGGGCTCCTCGGGGAGGTGGCGCTCCTCACGCCCGTCGCGGCGATCTACCTCGCGGCGCTGGGGGCCGCGCACGCGGGCCACCTCGGCGCGAGCGCACGCGTGACGATCTTCCTCGCCGCGAGCGGGGTGGTGACCGCGATCCCGCTCATGCTGTTCGCCCTCGGCGTCCAGCGGCTCCGGCTCTCCACGATCGGGCTCCTCCAGTACGTGAACCCGACCGTCCAGTTCGCCATCGCCGTGCTCGTCTTCCGGGAGCCGTTCTCCGCGGCGCACGCCCTGACCTTCGGCTGCATCTGGCTCTCGCTCGCGATCTACTCGTTCGAGGCGCTCGCGCTGGCTCGGCGTCAGGCGGGGTGACGGGACGCGACCGTCGGGCCCCGTGAAGAGACGCTCGCCGGCCAGGGAGAATCCTCCCGAGCGTTGCCGCCGAGCTCGGGGCGTGCTCGAAGGCGGATCGAACCTGCATCGCGTGCGGTACGATCGGTCGCATGCACGCCGTCCTGCCCTGCATCGCCGCGCTCCTGGTCTCCGCCTCGACGCCGGCAGAACCGCGTCACGATCCCGAGCCACCGACGGGCGCCTGGGACGATGAGCCCGAGGCGACGCAGGGGGACGCCGAGAGCGCTGCCGCGCTGACGCTCGAGCGAGACGGCGCGGACGCCGTCCCGGCGCTCGTCGCCGCCCTCCGCGCCGAGAGTCCGTACGACGCGGGCAGCGTCATCGCGAGCGACGCACGCTTCGTGCGGCTCACGCACGCGGAGCGGGCCCGGCTGCTCGGGTCAAGTCCCGTCTTCTGTGTGAATGGAACTCCGCGTGAAGCTCCTCGGCTGAATCACGCCGCCTTGGCGGCGGCGACGTCCTTCGACTTCAGCATCGACAGGTCCAGATAGCGACGGTCGGTCCA
>NZ_JALCZB010000110.1:0-13780 GCF_022690745.1 Anaeromyxobacter sp. SG64
CCGCCCGTCGCAGCCGCCGCGCCCGCGCCCGCAGGGCCGGACCGCTCGCAGGTCCCGCCGCTCGGGCGCGCGCCGGAGCTCGAGCTCCCCGCGCAGCGCCACTTCGCGCTCTCGAACGGCCTCAAGGTGCGCCTCGTCGAGTACCGCCGCCTCCCCGTGGTGGCGATGAACCTCCTCGTGGGCGCCGGCGCGGGGCGCGATCCGGCGCGCCTGCCCGGCCTCGCGAGCTTCACCGCCGCGATGCTCACCGAGGGGACGAAGACCCGCTCGGCGATCCAGCTCTCGGACGAGACGAACTTCCTCGGAGCGTCGATCCACGCCTCGGCCGGCCCCGACTCCGCAGCCGTGTCCGGGGCGGTGCTCGCGAAGCACCTCGCGAAGTACCTCACGCTCTTCGCCGACGTGACGATGAACCCGGCCTTCCCCCGGGGCGACTTCGACCGCCTGCAGGACCAGCGGCTCGTGGCGCTCCTCCAGCAGCGGGATCAGCCGCAGCCCATCGCCTCGAAGACGTTCATCCCGATCTTCTGGGGCCCGATGCCCTACGGCCACTATCTGCTCGGGAACGAGGCGTCGGTGAAGGCGACCCGCCCGCGCGACCTCGCCGAGTTCCACGCCCGGAACTACCGGCCCGAGAACGCCGAGCTCGTCGTGGTCGGAGACGTCGCGGAGGCGGAGCTCCGCCCCCTGCTCGAGGCGACACTGGGCCGCTGGAAGCGCGGCGGCGCGCCGGGGCGGCTCGCGCCCACGCCGCCCGCCGCGCCGCACCGGACGATCCTCGTCGAGAAGCCCGACGCGCCGCAGACGTACCTCCTCGTCGGGATGCCCGGCGCCCTGCGCTCCTCGCCCGACTTCGTCGCGGCGTCGGTGGCCTTCCAGGTGCTCGGCGGCGGCTCCTCCTCGCGCCTGTTCCGCAACCTGCGCGAGGAGAAGGGTTACACCTACGGTGTCTACGCCATGGGTGACGCGCGCAAGCTCGCCGGCGTGAGCCTCGTCGCCGGCAGCGTCAAGGCCGACGTCACCGGCCCGGCCGTGAAGGAGCTCCTGCACGAGCTCGCCCGGATGCGCGAGGAGCCGGTCCCGGCGCAGGAGCTCTCCGACGCGAAGGACGCGCTGGTGCTCGGCCTGCCCGCCGACTTCGCGACCGCCGGCGGGATCGCCTCCCGCGTCGCGGAGCTCGCCCTGCACGGGCTGCCCGACGACTACTGGAACGGCTACGCCGACGCGGTGCGGAAGGTGGACGCCGAGGCGGTCAGGCGGATCGCGCAGCGCTACCTCGATCCGGCTCGCATGACGGTGGTCATGGTCGGGAACCCGTCCGTCGTACGGCCCCAGCTCGCGGGGCTCCCGCTCGGACCGGTCGATGAACGCCCCGCCCCCTCCCCGGCGCGTGGGACGCGTCCGGCCCGCGCGGCGGGCGCGCGCTGAGGACGCGGGCGCGCCCCGCGCCGCTCCCCGACGCGGATCGCGCTGTCCCACAGCGGCCTCCGCGTTCCGCGTCGGAGCGCGCGGCGTCGCTCTTCGCCCTCTTCGCGAGGTGCGATATCCGCCCGCGCTCGCTCGGGTGCGACATCGGGACACGATGACCTCGGACGCGTACACGTGTTGGATGTTCTCCTCACGCGAGGTCGATGATGGCGGGGAAGACCGGCCGGTGGTTCGGGTTGCCGAAGCGCGTCGCGCTCGGCTTCGCCGTGGCGGTCGCCTCCCTCGTCGCCTCGGGCGTGCTCTCCGGCGTCACCCTCGGGAAGAGGACCGACGCGAGCGTCGCGGCGGAGATGGCCGCGGACACGCAGCTCGCGGTCGAGGAGCTCGAGTCCGCGATGCTCGTCTCCGACGCGGCCCTGGACGCGTACGTCGCGGGCGGCGACGCCCGGCACCGCGCCCGCTACGAGAACGCGCGGGGAAGGATCCCCGGCGCGGTGCAGCACCTCACCGACGCGGTCGGCGCCGAGCGCGTGGACGACGACGGGGTCTACCTCGGGAAGATCCGCCCCGCCGTGAAGCGCCTCGTCGACGGCCAGGGGCGCGCCCTCGCGCTCGCCGACGCCGGGCGCTTCGAGGAGGCGCGGATGCAGCGCGCCACCGAGGCGGTGCCGCCGCTCGAGCGGGCGCACGCCGCGCTCGAGGCGCTCGAGATGCGCGAGGAGGCGGAGGTCGCCCGCGCGATGGCCTCGGCCCGCCGCACCCGCACGACCTCCAACGCCGTGTTCGTCGGTCTCGACGGGCTCCTGCTCGTGTTCGTCCTCGGCGCGGCGCGGGTGGTGCGGCAGGAGATCCGCGCGCGCGAGGCGCACGAGGCTGAGCGGGCGCGCGTGCTCGAGGTGCAGCAGCGGATCGTCGCGGTGGTGAGCCACGACCTGCGCAACCCGCTCTCCGGGATCCTCACCGCGGCGTGGGCGCTCGCTCGCACCGACCTCCCCGAGGACGCCAAGCGCGCAGCCCGCCGGATCGCCGCCGCGGGCCGGCGGATGGAGCGGCTCATCCGCGACCTCCTCGACTGGAGTCGCGCCAAGGCGGGCGCCGAGATCCCGGTCCACCTGTGCGAGGCCGACCTGTACGACGTCTGCACCCGCGTCGCCGAGGACCTGGCCGACGCCCGCGGCCACCGGATCGAGCTGTTGCGCGCGGGCGACACGCGCGCCCGGTTCGACCCGGATCGCATGGAGCAGGTGGTCGCGAACCTGCTGTCGAACGCGCTCAAGTACGGCGATCCCGACCGGCCCGTGCGCGTCGGCGCGGTCGGCGAGGACGGCGCGGTCCGCCTCGAGGTGCGCGACGAGGGGCCCGGGCTCGATCCCGCGATCCGGGCCAGCATCTTCGAGCCGTTCCAGCGGGCGCCGCGCGGTCTCCCGGGCGCCCACTCCAGCGTCGGCCTCGGGCTCTTCGTGGTGCGGACCCTCACGGAGGCCCAGGGCGCGCAGGTGGACGTCGAGTCGGCGCCGGGACAGGGCACGACCTTCGTCGTGAGGGTGCCGCGCGCGGTCCGCCTCTCGCTCGCCGAGGCGCGGGTGGGGTGACGCGGGGGTCGGCGCCGAGGTTCACGCCGACCCCCGAGCCCAAAGCGATCTCAGCTGCCGTGACGACCGCGAGCTCGACGCCGGGCGAGAGCTAGCGTCGGTCGACGCGACGCGACGCGCGCGACCGCGACCGCGACCGCGACCGCGATTTGGGCCGCGCTCGCGACCCGTTCGAAACCAACCGCTCGCTCCCTCGCCCGAGGAGTGCCCGCCTGTCGGGGTGCCGAAGTAGACTGCGCCGGCGGCGGGCTCCCTGCCCGCCGCACCCCGCCATGGCCGATCTCCAGAACGAGTTCTCCTGGTCGAAGTCGCGCCACGAGAAGTTCGTGGAGTGCCGGCGCGCCTATTACTACGCGTACTACGGGAGCTGGGGCGGCTGGGAGGCGGCGCCGGGCTCGACGGTGCGCGAGCTCTACGTCCTCAAGAAGCTCTCCTCCCGCTGGCAGTGGGCCGGCTCGGTCGTGCACGACGCGCTGAAGCAGATGCTCTCGCGGGCGCGCGCGACCGGCGACTTCCTCTCCCTGGACCGGATGCTGGAGCGGACGCGGGCCCGCGCGCGGGCGCAGTGGTCGACCTCGCGCGAGAAGAGCTACTGGCGAGAGGCGTCGCGCATCGTCGGTCTCGTCGAGCACGAGTACGGCGACGTGGTGCCCGGCGAGGACTGGAAGCGGCTCTACGAGGGCGTCGTGGACGGAGCGCTCCGGGCGTTCTACGCGAGCCCCACCTTCGAGGAGATCCGCCGCACGCCGCGCGAGCAGTGGCTCTCGGTGGACGAGCTCGACTCCTGGAGCTTCGAAGGGACCAAGATCTGGGTCGCGATCGACTTCGCCTACCGCGACGCCGACGGGCGGGTGCGGATCCTCGACTGGAAGACCGGCAAGGAGCGCGGCGTCGACCACACGCAGGTGGGGATCTACGCGCTCTACGCGCAGCGGAAGTGGAGCGCCCCGCCCGACCAGGTGCTGGGCGGGCTCGTCTATCTCGTCGCGAACGGCGCCGGCTCGGGCGGCGACACGGTGTCGGTCGCCGCCGACGCGGCCGCGCTGGAGCGGTGCCAGGCGGAGATGCGCCACTCCATCGGGGAGATGCGGGCCGTGCTCGCCGACCCCACCCGCAACCAGGCCCTCATCGACCAGTTCCCGCAGCACGCCGAGCGCGACGGCTGCCGCCGCTGCCCGTTCCGCCGTCCGTGCGGGCGGATGTAGGCGGGCGCGGGGCGCGGCTCCCGCAGCGGAACGCGAGCGCCCCGCCCTCGAGCACCGCTTCGTCTCCCCACCAGAACGCGTCGTTGCGGGGGCCGTGGCCGACCGGCGCCTCGCCTGTCGGCGGTCGCCGGCTCATGACAGCGCTCTAGCCGCGGGCCTCGTAGTCCACCACCGCCCGCTTCTCGCGCACGCGCGCGATGAGGTCGGCGACGGCGCGGTGCTCCGGGTGCACCTGGTAGGCGTCGAGCGCGGCGCGATCCACGAACGTGGAGTAGAGCGCGACGTCGTAGGACGCCTCGCTGCGCGCGAAGTCGATGCCCACCTCGATCTCGAGGAGCCCGGGGATGCGGCCCGCGAGCCCCTCGAGCGCCGCCTTCACCCTGCGGGCGTTCTCCTCGCGGGAGCCGCCCTCGGCCCGCTCCTTGAGCGTCCAGAACACGATGTGCTTCACCATCCCGTTCACCTCCCGCGCGGGCGCGCCCGCGTTCGATCCGAAGGACGTTTCCCTGGCTTCGGCTCGCGCTTCCCGGCGCGGCCGTCCGGCCCGTCGAGCCGCTTCTCCATGCGGATCGCGGCGAGCGAGGCGCCGCCGGGGAGGGGGACGCGGAGGTCCCCGCGGCGCGCGAAGCCGAGGCGCTCGTAGAACGGGACCGCGCCGAGCGCGGCCAGGACGCGCAGCCGCGTCGCGCCCGCACGGCGAGCGGCGCGCGCGGCGTGCTGGACGAGCGCGCTCCCCAGGCCGCGGCCGGCGGCGCGGGGCAGGACGAAGACGGCGGTGAGCTCCGTGCCGCGCCGCGCCGCGTACCCCACGACGAGGCCGTCCCGCTCCGCCACGACGTAGCGCTCGCCGCCGGCCGCCATGGCCCAGCGGTGGTACAGCGCCGGCAGCGACGCCCAGGCGCGGAGCTCGGCGTCGGAGTAGGCGGCGGCGCCGCGCCCGCGGACGGCCGAGCGCATGACCCGCGCGACGGCGGTCGCGTCGTCGAGGGACGCGGCCCGGAGCGTCGCGGCCCGTGGCGCGCGCGGTCGCGACGAGCGGCCGGCGAGGCCGCGGCCCCGGCTCACGCCTTGGTGTCCTTCTCCACGAGCCCGTAGCGCTGGAGCTTCTCGTAGAGCGTGGAGCGGTGCAGGCCCGCCGACTCGGCCGCCTTCGCGACGTTGCCGCCCGCCTCGCGCAGGAGGTCCTCGAGGAACTTCCGCTCCCACGCGTCGCGCGCGCGCCGGTAGCGCCCCTCCGCCCCACCCGCCGCCGCGTCGCCTGCGGGCGGGGTGAGCTCGGGCGGGAGGTCCGCGAGGGTGATCGCGTCTCCGCGCGCCAGCAGGAGCCCGCGCTCGATCGCGTGCTCGAGCTCGCGGATGTTGCCGGGCCAGGGGTGGTCGAGGAGCGCGCGCATCGCCTCGCCGTCCGGCGCGAGGGGCGGCCGGCCGAGGCGCAGGGCGTGCTTCTCGACGAAGTGCTCGACGAGGAGCGGGATGTCCTCGCGCCGCTCGCGCAGGGGCGGGAGCCGGAGCGGGACGACGCGCAGCCGGAACCAGAGGTCCTCGCGGAACTTCCCCTCCTTCACGGCCCGGGCGAGGTCCTCGTTCGTCGCAGCGATCACCCGCACGTTCGCCTTGCGCGGCTTGCGGCTGCCCACCGGGATGTACTCGCCGTCCTGGAGCACGCGCAGGAGCTTCGGCTGCAGCGCCGGCGGGAGGAGGCCGATCTCGTCGAGGAAGAGCGTGCCGCCCTCCGCCTCGGCGAAGAACCCGGCCCGCGCCTGCTCGGCGCCGGTGAAGGCGCCCTTCTCGTGCCCGAACAGCTCCGCCTCGGCGAGGTTCTCGGGGATGGCGCTCATGTTGAGCGCCACGTAGGGCCCGCCCGCGCGCCGGCTCATGGCGTGCGCCGCGCGGGCGAGGAGGTCCTTGCCGGTGCCGGACTCGCCCTCGACCAGGATCGGCACGTCGGAGGGGGCGATCCGCTCGAGCATCCCGACGAGCGCCTTCATCGGCTGCGACTTCCCGATGATCCCGTGCACGCCGAACTCGCCGGCGAGGGCGCTCCGGAGCCGCGCGTTCTCCCGCTTGATGCGGGCGTGCTCCACGGCGCGGGCGACGACGAGCTCGAGCTCCTCCGGCTCGAACGGCTTCTTGAGGTAGTCGAACGCGCCCGCCTTCATCGCCTCGACCGCGGTCTCCACCGTGGCGAACGCCGTGACGAGGATGACCGGGATCTCCGGCACCTTCGCCTTGAAGCGGCGCATCCCCTCGATGCCGTCGAGCCCCGGCATGCGCAGGTCCGTCACGATCGCGTCGAACTCGGCCCGCTCCACCGCGGGGAGCGCCTCGGCGACGGAGGGGAAGTCGTACACGGCGTAGGACCGCCCGAGCGTGCGCTTCATCATCTGGCGCGCCGAGTCGAGGTCGTCGATGACCATGAGGTTCGGTTTGCTCACGGCGCTCCTCTCACGGCGTCCCCTGCGAGCGCGACGGCCGCTTCGGACGGCGCGGCGGGGAGGCGGATGCGGAAGGTCGCGCCGCGCCCGGGCGCGCTCTCGACCTCGACGGTCCCGCCGTGCGCCTCCGCCGCCTGGCGCACGATGGCGAGGCCGAGGCCGGTCCCGTTCGCCTTGGTGGTGAAGAACGGGTCGAACACGTGCGCCGAGACGTCGCGCTCGAGGCCGGGGCCGCTGTCCGCCACCTCGACCACCACGGCCTCGCCCTCGCGGCGGGCGCGGGCCACGAGCGTGCCGCCCCCGCGCTCCTGCATCGCCTGCACGGCGTTCACGCAGAGGTTCAGGAACGCCTGGCGGAGCAGCTCCCCGTCGGCCACCACGTCCGGGAGGTCCGGCGCGATCTCGACCAGGCGCTCGACCCGCGCCTGCGCGGCCGCGGGGCCGACCACCTCCACCGCCTCGCGCAGGATCGGCTCTACCGGCTGGGCGATGGGGTGGACCGTGCGGGCGCGCGCGAACACGAGGAAGCGCTCGATGAGCACGGCCGCGCGCGTCACCTCGCGGCGGATCGCCTCCACGTCGCCCTTCACCTCCGCCTCTGGCGGGAGCTCGCGGGCCGCCACCGACGCGTAGCCGCGGATGACGTTCAGGGAGTTCCCGATCTCGTGGGCGAAGCCCGCGGCGATCCCGCCGAGCGTCGCGAGGCGGTCCGCGCGCAGCACCTCGCGGGTCTTCTGGGCGACGCGCTCCTCGAGCTCGGCGATGAGCCGCTGGTTCTCGGCGCGGCGGTCGTCGAGCCGCCGGGACATGTCGTTGAAGGCGCGCACGAGATCGGCGAGCTCGCGCTCCTCAGGCTCCTCGAGGCGCACGCCGCGCTCCTCGACGAGCGACTCGGCCGCCTCGGACAGCCGCACGAGCGGCTGGGTCACGCGGCGGAGGAAGATCGCGGCGAGCAGCTGCCCGACGAAGATCCAGAAGGCGGCGACGATGCTCGCCCCCCACGCCAGGTTGCGGGCGTTGCCGATCACCTCCTCGTGGGTGAAGTCGACCCGCACCGCCCCCACCACCGCGCCGCCTCGCAGGATGGGCGCGGAGGCCACGATCCCCTCCGGTCGCAGGAGCCGCCCGAGCGCCTGCAGCGGCGCCTCCGCGACCTGGAACTCGCTGGGCGGAACGCCCTCGGGGCAGGGCTCCTCGGTGCGCGTGACGCAGGCGAGGACCTTGCCCCTGCGGTCGACGATCCAGGCGCGGTCGAGCGGTGCGCTCGCCACCACCCGCTCGAGCACCGCGGGGAGCGCGGCCTCGCCGCCCGGATCCACGCCGTCGGCCCGCACCCAGTGGGCGCCCGCCGTGGCGGCCGTGGACGCGATGGCGACGCCCTCGCGCGCGAGGAGCTCCTGGCCGCGGACCACCTCGCGCCAGAGCGCGACCGCGGTGACGCCGCTCATCGCGAAGATGATGACCGCCGCGATGAGGACGAAGAGCTTGAGCCTGAGGGTCACGGCCCCCCCTCCTCCTGCGGGTGCGGGGGCCGCGGCGCGCCGGCGAAGGCGTGGCAGGCGGTGCAGGTCTTTCCGTTCGCGTGCGAGCTGGCGTGCGCGTGGCAGCGCTGGCAGCTCGCCGGCTCGGCGGACCAGGTGTGCGGCGGGTGGCAGTCCACGCAGCGGGCGTGGGCGGCGTTCGCGTGCAGCCCCGCGCGCCGCGTCGCGGCGAAGTCGTGGCAGTGCGTGCAGGAGACGAGCGTCTCGCCCGGCGGGGCGTGCGGCCGGTGGCAGCTCGAGCAGACCATCGCCATCGGGCCGTGCTCCTTCACCGGTGCGTGGATGCCCTGGGCGGTGTGGCAGCGGAGGCAGTCGCGGCGCGTCGGCCGGAGCCCGGGAGCGTCGCCGAGGAACTCGTGGCACGCGAAGCAGTGCATCCCTTCCATGCCCTGCACGCGGACGGCGTGGCCGGGGTGGCACTCGGCGCACTTCGCGGCGATGGGCTCGAAGCCGTGCATGCTCGCGGCGTGGCAGCGCACGCAGGCGATGCGGTGCTGCTCGTAGTGGATCCGGTGGCCGCGCGAGCCCCCCACCTGCGGCCAGCGCGGGTCGTGCGAGAAGTGGCACTCGGCGCAGGAGCCGATCTCGACGCCGCCGTGCCCCGCCGGCGCCTTCCCGAGGAGGAACGCGCCCAGCATGGCGACGCCCTGCTCGGCCTTCGCGTGGTGGCAGCGCTGGCAGGCGACGCTCTTGTGCGTGCCGGCCATCCAGAGCGCGAACTCCGGGCTCGCCTGGTGGCAGGTCGCGCAGAGGCGCGGATCCTCGTCGACGTAGCGCTTGAAGCGCCACGCGCCCGCGGCGAGGGCGGCCACGGCGAGCGCGGCGAGGGTGAGGGCCAGCGTCTTCGCGGGGCGTGAGAGCCTCATGGGGGAGCGCGATTGTAGCGCGCCCCGTCCCGCATCCGCGCGTCCGCGCCGCCCTGGAAAAAGAGGGGGGCCGCGCAGTCTCCCGCGCGGCCCCCCGACGCTCGCTCCCTGGGCGGGCGGCTTACTTCTGCTCGTCGCTCATCCGGTCGTACTCCAGCGGATGCTCGTGCTTCATCATCTCGACGCTGATCCGGCCGTTCAGCCAGGCCCAGTTCATCGGGAAGATCGAGGGCTTCAGGTGCACGTTGTAGAAGTGCACCACGAAGAGGAAGAGGATCGCGAGCGTCGCCTCCTCGCCGTGGATGATGAGGGCGGAGGAGATGAGCCAGCTCGGCGCCCACGCCGCGAAGAAGGCCGGGAACCAGAAGATGAACCCGGTGCCCACCATCATCACGATGCCCCAGAACACGGCCCAGTAGTCGAACTTCTCCAGGTACATGTACCGGTCGAACCTGGGCCGCTCCTTCTTCACGCCGAGCATGAAGAGGATGTTGTCCCGCATGTCGACGGCGTCCTTCGGCCCGGGCAGCATCGAGAGCGGGAGCCGCTTCTGGGCCGCGAGGAACGTCAGGTAGAAGAGGTGGTAGATCGACGAGGCGATGATGAGGACGGCGCCGACGCGGTGCCACATCGCCGCGCCCTCCGCGCCGCCGAAGATCTTCATGAACGCCTCGGAGTAGGGCGCCGCGTCCCTGCCCCCGATGATGGGCGCGTTGCCGAACGTCCCGGCGCCGCGGAGCGGCCAGCCGGTGATGCCGAGCAGGATGACGCCGGAGAGCATGAGCCAGTGCTGGATGCGCTGGTGGATGTCGAACCGGATGACGCTCCGCACCGCGTCGACGGAGGGGCCGTGGCCGCCCTTCGCCCGCATGCGCTGGCGCAGCTCGTAGACGAAGTCGACGAGCACGTGGAACGCGAAGAACAGCAGCGTGAGCGTGGTGAGGTACGAGAACGCGATGTGGATGATGTGCGGGACGGGGTGCCCGGACGTCTCCTGCGGCGTCTTGTGGGCGATGAGCGACGCGAAGCTGTCCGTGGCGCCGGCGTGGCAGCGCGCGCAGGCGTCCTTGCGGTTCTTCACGTTCACGATCGAGTTCGGGTCCGTCTTCGCCACGATCGCGTGGGTGCCGCCCCGGTTCGCGGGCGCCGCGTGGCAGCTCACGCACACCGGCGCGAAGGTGTTGCCGACGCGGACGAGGCGGCCGTGGATGGAGTCGTGGTAGGTGACCGCCGCCTCGGGGTTGAGGCCGGCCTCCTTGGCGAACTCCTCGTTGCCGTGGCAGGCCTCGCAGCGCTTCGCCATCGCGCGGCGATCCTCGGGCACCGGCTGGCGGGCGCCGGACTTCGGCTCGTAGAACGCCAGCGCCTTCACGGAGTGGAGCGAGCCGTGGCAGGAGGCGCAGGTGGGACCCGCGACCTTCGCGTCCTCACGCTGCCACTTCGAGTGGACCGAGGCGGCGAACGCGTCGGTCTGCTCGGTGTGGCAGTTCTGGCAGGCGAGGTAGGCGCGCGGGGAGGTGACCTTCACCTTCTTCTCGCCGTCGGCCCAGGCGGCCTTCTCCAGCCGGGAGACGAACTTCTGCTCCGCGTCGGACAGGGGCGGGAGGGTGCCGCCCATCGCGTGCTCTTCCGTGTAGCCCGCGTGGCAGTCCGTGCAGCCGACGCCGTTCTGGGCGTGGACGGACTTGGCGAAGAGGTCCGGGTGGACGGTGGGGCCGTCGCCGCCGGGGGAGTGGCACTGGAGACAGGTGTCGCTGCCCTGGGGCAGCTTCGGCTCTTCCGCCCGAGCGGTCGAGGCGAGGAGGAGCGCGAAGGAGAGGAGAATGGCTCGCATAGGCGGTGGGTCGCGGGTGCAACGGACATGCCCCTGCACCCAAACAGATTCTGAGGTTATGTTCCGGAAATCACGAGGGTTTGCGCGACATCAATCGCCGGGAGGTCGCAAAGCTTGCGCGCAATCGGCCCGAACGGGAAAGGCTGCGCGTTCGCGCACACCGCCGCGAGAAAAGCCGCGAGCCCGGAGAGGTCCCCGGGCCCGCGACGGGTCGAGCGGCACATCGGCGTCGCAGCTACTCGGGCGACGCCTCCTGGGCGGCCGGCTTCCGGACGGCGAGGCCGGTCAGCGCGCCCACGCCGGCGCCCGCGGCGGCGCCCATCACCGCGAACAGCGCGCCCACGCCGGCCACGCCGAGCACGATCCCGAAGACGATGAGCGCGCGCACGAGGAACGTCGGCTCGAGCGGCGTGCCGAAGATGCCGCCGGCGAGGAGCACGCCCGCGTAGCCGCCGTACAGCATCGAGGGGAGGAGCGCGACGGCGAGGAAGAGGGCGAGGCCGAGTCCGGCGCCGATGAGGGAGGGGGTCTTGCTCTGCATGACGGTTCTCCTGGTTCGCTGCGGTCTGGAAGGTTCCGGCGAGCACCACCGCGTCGCGTCCGCCGTGCTCGCTCCCTACTGCACGACCGCTGCCAGGATCGCCGCGCCTCCTCTCGCGGGCTTGCGCGCTCCGGCGTCGGGTTCTCCCGACAGCCCGCCGGGGCGGGACGACATCGCGCTGCGCGCTCCACATCATGCGGTTCCGCGGCGCGCCGGAGCCGCCTCAGCTCCTCAAGGCCGCGCGTCCACCCGCACCACCGGATAGCGCCGGTACGTCTCGTCCCAGGCCGGGTGGCGGCGGAAGAAGAACTCGCTCCGCGCCCGCCGGTCCGCCGCGAACGTCGGATCCGCGAGCCGCTGCTCCCACTCCGCGCGGACCGCCGCGTCCTCCGCGAGCAGCTGGCGGGCGAACGGCTCGAGCACGTAGTCCTCGATGTACTCCTTGCGCTCGAAGGCGGCGTTGAAGGTCCCCCAGGCGAGGAGCGCGTCGGGCGCGGCCGGCTCGAGGAGGTGCGCCGCGACGAGCGCGCGCGGCTGGGCGACGGGCACGAACAGCGCGCCCGCCCCGATCGACCGCCGCTCGCAGGCCCACGCGCCCTTCACCGAGAGCTGCTGGCGCCCCTCGAACGGCTCGGCGCGGAACTTCGCCTCCGTGGCGCGGAAGACCTCCACCTCGCGCGGCGGGCGCGCGCCGCCGAGGCGCTCGAAGCGCACCCCGTGGACCGCGAGCTTCGCCGCGACCGGCTCCGCGAAGCCGGCCGGCACCACCCAGCCGCCCCTCGGGAGGACGGCGCTCGCGGCCGGGCGGAGCGCGGCGAGGTACGGCACGTTCCAGACCTCCGGGCGCGACTCGTCGTAGCGGGTCACGGGCGCGCCGGTGACGACGGAGGGCTCGCGGACGTAGGCGTAGCCCCGGAAGGCGAGGGGCGTCGGCTCGCCGGTGGGCTCGAAGGCGAGCGCGACCTCGCGCCCGGCGAGCGACGGCGCCTCGCGATCCGCGCGCTCGGCGGCGGCGCGCCAGCGGGCGCCGCGCTCGGCGGCGAGCTCGAGGAGCGCGCGGAGGAAGTCGACCGCCCCCTTCACGCGCTCGCCGTAGGGACGCCACGAGTGCGCCTCGAGGAGGATGCCGATGCGGTCCTGCGCCGCCCAGTAGCCGTGGCCGAAGTGCGGCGGCGGCACGCCCTGCGCGAACCCGCTCGCCGGATCGCCGTCCTCGCGGAAGGAGGGGTAGAAGTCCACCGGGAGGTGGCCGCCGGCGGTGAGCCGCGCGAGGAGCGCCTCGGAGAGCGCAGCGCCCTCGGGACGGAGCGCCGCGGCGTAGCCGAAGCGCGGCTCGACCATCACGGCGAGGTCGTGCTGGAACTGCGCGCCGTCGGTGACGTGCAGGTCCGCGTAGACGATGGGATCCCACTTGCGCAGGAGCGCGAGCATGGCGCGCGTCTCGGGCGCGTCCGCCTTCAGGTAGTCGCGGTTCAGGTTCAGGTTCGCCGCGGTCACGCGCCAGCCCGCCTCGAGCGGCCCGCGCTGGTTCGGCCGCTGCAGCGGCCCGAACCGCTCGTGCCCGTCGACGTTGAAGACCGGCACGAACACCGCGGTGACGCCCGCGAGCTGCCCGCCGCCCTTCCGGAGCAGCTCGCGGAGCAGGATGAAGCCCGCGTCCTTGCCGTCGAGCTCGCCCGCGTGGATGGCGCCCTGGAACAGGACCACCGGGCGCCGCCGGGCGCGGGCCGCGTAGGGGGTGAGGACGCCGTCGGCGCTCGCGACGAGCGCCACGAGCTCGCGCCGCTCCGGCGTCACGCCGAAGCCCACGCAGCGGGCGCGCCGCGGGAAGGCGCGCGCGTAGTCGCGGCACAGCCGGACCGCCTCGTCGTAGCGGCCGGTGCGCTCGAAGGCGGTGCGCTCGGCGGTGGTGACGAGGTCCTGGGCGGTTGCGGAGAGGAGCGCGGCCGCGAGGGCCGCCGCGGGGGCGATGGGCATGGCCGCGCATCATAATGAGCGCGGCGCGAGATAGCCTGTCAGTGCGAGCGCCACCGCCGAGAAAGCCTGCAGCACGCCCGCGAGCCCCGCCGGGATGGGTCCGACGAGGACGATCCAGAGCGACATCCCACACGCGACCACCGCGAGGCTCGCGTGCACACGCCGGCGCCGTGCCGCGGGCGACGGGTCCGCCGCGCCCGCCGCGACGGGCATCCCCACCACCGCCGCGAACGTCGCGACGAACAGGCCGAACCCGACCAGCGCGACCTCGCTCTCCGGCACGGCCGCCGACACGAGCACGCCGAACGCCGCCGCCGCGAGCGCCGGGAGCGAGGCGAGTGCGAGCCCGGCGATCGCGCCG
>NZ_JALCZB010000111.1:0-13259 GCF_022690745.1 Anaeromyxobacter sp. SG64
CCGCTCCCCGCGCCCGCGGCCGGCGGGGCCGGCGTGTGGGTCTGCCCCGACCCGCCCGGCGTCGGCCCCGGCGTCGCGGGGGTCTCGGCGAGCGGCGAGGGGTGCGTGAGCGTCACGGAGTCGAACGCGTTGCCGTCCACGTCCCGCGCCTCGAGCGTGAGCGTGTTCGCCGTCACGTCCACCTCGACGAAGTGGTGTGTCGCGCGCGAGAACGCGGTGAAGTCGCTCGCACCCACCGTGTAGAGCGGCGCGCCCGCGCCGCCGGTCACGACGTACGTCACGCCGCCGTCTGCGGGCTGTCCTCCCACCATCGGCCGGCTGCGCTCGTAGTCGTGATCGTGGCCGTTCAGCACGAGATCCACGCCGTACTTCTCGAAGATGGGGCCCCACCGCTGGCGCAGCCCCGTGTCGCTGCCGTGCTCGCCGGAGGAGTACGGCGGGCGGTGGAACGCGACCACCGTCCAGCGGATGTCGGGGTTGCTCGCCGCGCGCGCCAGGTCGGCCTCGAGCCACTGGTCCTGGGCGTCGCCGGCCGTGCCGGCGGGCTCGGTGAAGAGCACGACGAAGTGGGTGTTGCCGTAGTCGAACGAGGAGTACGCCTCGTCCTCGTAGCCGGCGGCGCTCGGCGCGTGGCGCGGCAGCGCGAGCTGCGCGAAGAAGAGGCCGCCGCCGATGTCGTGGTTTCCGGCGGCGGACACGAACGGAGTCGTCGAGACGAGGGGCTCCATCGTCGTGAACCACCCGTCCCAGAGGGACTGCGTCCCGCCGCTCTCGACGAGGTCCCCCGAGTCGATCGAGAACGCCGGCTGGGACCGCTGCACGGCCGCGCGCACCTGCGCGCGCGCGGCGTCGTCCGTACGGCTGTCGCCGAAGGCGGCGAAGCGGAAGCTCGCGCTCGCCGAGGGCGTCGGTCCCGTCGTGAACGTGCGATCCGCGGACCAGCTCGCCGCGCTGCCGCACCGGAAGTGATAGGCGGTCCCCGCGGAGAGGCCGGTGAGCTGCGCCTCGTGCAGGTACGATCCCTGGTACGCGACCGACGCCGCAGCCTGCGTCTGGCCGTAGCCGGTGTCGCCCCCGTACTCGACCGCGCCGGTGGGCTCGCTGGAGCGCCAGGCGACGGTCATCGTGGTGTCGGTCGGCCCCTGCCAGCCGAGGTGGATCTGCGACGGTGCCGCGAGCGCGGGCGCCGCAGCCAGAAGGGTAGGCAGAAGGAGGAAAACCCGTGCATTCATCCGACCTCCGGACGGGAGAGCGGGACCTCGCCCGATCACCCGTGTCCCGGTTCGAACGCCCGCCCGGCCGGGAAACATCCCCTGGCGCGTGAGAGGCCACGAGCGGTTCCCTCCTCCGAGGGGAGGCAGCGGTCCCCGATCTCTCGAGTCGCATGCAATCGCCCGCGATGGCAGAGCGCATCACCGCTCGAGTCGAGCGAGGGATGCGTCGCAGGCTCAGGGGGCAGCACTTCAGTAGCGACCGGCCAGATACGCCCAGCGCGCCGCGATCCAGCCGCGGGTGTACGCGAGCTCCTCCTCGCGCGACGGCCAGCCCACCCGCCCCTCTCGCGCGAAGAACGCGGCTTGCGCGTCACGCCAGCGCGCCTCGTCGCGCGCCCCGGCGGCCTCGGTCTGCGCGGCGAGCGTGTCGAACGCGGCGAGCACGTCCGCGACGGGGACCCGCTCGCGCACCGCGGCGCCCAGCCGCGCGCGCGTGCCGGCGGCGAACGGCGGCGCGAGGAGCCGCCGGAAGAGGCCGTTCTCCCAGACGAACTCCTCGCCCGAGTCCGCCGCCTGGTGCTTGGTTTGCCACTCCTGGCCCAGGCTCGCGCCGTAGTCCCAGATCGTCGCGCGCCATGGACCGCCGGCGGGGTCGTGGAAGAGGAAGACGTTCTTCCGGGCGCAGTCGGAGGAGCGCGCGAGCATCACCATCACCCACCAGTCGCGCAGCTCGTCGACGTCGGCCACGGCCGCGAGGCGCGCCGCGAACGTCGCGTCGTCAGCGGTCGCGACGAGCTGGACGAGGGCGTCGAGCTCGTCGAAGGCGCCGGGCTCGCCCTGCAGCGGCGTGCCCTCCTCCTTCTCGTAGCCGTCGTGCCAGGTGAGCTTCGGCTGGCCCTCGTTGCTGGTCGCGTAGAAGTTCGCGAGGTTCGTCTTCGACTGGTACAGGTTCCCGTCGCCGTCGAGCCCGTGCTCGCTCAGCACCTGCCCGCCGATCTTCTCGCTCATCATGTAGACGCCGCGGTACTCGCCGTTCACGTAGAGCACGGCGCTGGCCGTGCGGACGTCGATGGGCCGGTCGGCGACGCGCCTCCAGAGCCCGAGCGCCAGCCGATCGCGGATCTGCGTCACGTCGTCGAACGTCGTGACGAGCAGGAGCTTCTTCCGCGCGGGGAAGCCGAGCAGCGGATCCGAGAACTGGGCGGTGTCGGGGAACGAGAGCGTGTAGCTCTTCTTCGGGAAGTCGGCGGAGCGCGTGCCGCGGTACTTCACCTCGATGCCGCGGGTCCGGCCGCGGTAGGTGAGCGAGGCCGGCACGTAGGTGGTGAAGTTCACGGTGCCGTCGACGCGCAGGTGGAAGACGGGCAGTCCGTACTCCTCGGTGTAGCGGGCGGGGTCGGGCGGAGCGTTCCCGGGCGCGTCCCACCGATCGGCCACGCCCACGCGGAGGAGCGCCTCCCCGTCGCCGGGCACGCGCACGACGACGTCGTACACGCCCGCATCGGACAGCCCGGTCTTCCAGGAGATGGTCCCGGCCGCGAGGTCGAGCAGCGCTCCTGCGGGCAAGCCCTCGAGCACCGACGAGGCGGGCAGGGGCTCGTTGCCCGAGCAGGCGACCGTGAGCCGGAGCGCGTCGCCCTCCAGGATCCAGGCGGGTCCGGTGATCTTCATCCCGCACGAGGTGGGCGGAGGCGGAGGTGGAGGAGGAGGCGGCGGCGGAACGATCGGGAGGCCGTCGCCGTCCGAGGTGTCGTGGATGGGAGGGGAGCTGCACGCCGCCGATAGCGCGAGCAGGGCGGTGGCCGCGAGCAGGGTGGCCTTCCGTCGGGTCATGCTACCTCCGGCCTCTCCGCTCACCGTGGAGCGGCGCCGCGCAGGGCGCACCTGCTCGACTGGGAGCCGACCCGGCGGCGCCTCGGACGGTGCACCCGGCGTGGGCGGCGGGCCGCCCACCGGGGAGCGCGACCCGGAGGCGGGCGCACGGCGGGGTGAAGAAGTAGCCGCTCCGGCCACGGCCGCGTAGGTTCGTCCCGTGCGCATGGGCCGCTACGACATCACCACCGTGGTCGACGCCTGGTTCGCGCTCGACGGGGGGGCGATGTTCGGGATCGTCCCCCGGCCACTGTGGGAGAAGAAGCTCGCCCCGGATGCGCGGAACCGGATCCGGCTCGCCGCGCGCTGCCTCGTCGCGATCGACCGGGACGCGCGCCGCGTCATCGTCGTGGACGACGGCTTGGGCGACAAGTGGGACCCGAAGCGCTCCGACATCTACGCGATCGATCGCTCCGCCGGAGGGCTCGACGCCGGGCTGGCCCGGCTCGGCCTCTCGCGCGACGACGTCACGGACGTCCTCCTCACCCACCTGCACTTCGATCACGCCGGCGGCACGACCCGGCGCGGCGCGGGCGGCCGGCTCGAGCTGTCCTTCCCGCGGGCGACGTACCACCTGCAGCGGCGCAACTGGCTGTGGGCACACGCGCCGTCCGACCGCGACGCGGGGAGCTTCCTGCCCGACGACTTCGCGCTGCTGCAGCACTCGAACCGGCTCCACCTCATCGACGGCGACGAGTCGCCCTTCCCCGACGTGGACCTCATCCTCTCCGAGGGCCACACCGTCGGGCAGCAGCTCCCGCGGTTCCGCGGGGAGGGCACGCACCTCGTGTTCTGCGGCGACATCATCCCGACGCACGCGCACCTCCGGCCGAGCTGGGTGATGGGGTACGACCTGTTCCCGGTCACCACCGTGGAGGAGAAGAAGGTGCTCCTCGCCGAGGTGCTCGAGGACGAAGGCGTGCTGGTGTTCGAGCACGATCCGCTCATGGCGGGGTGCCGGCTGCGCGAGGAGGCGGGGCAGCCGGTGTTCCACGAGGCGGTGGAGCTTTGACGCCGGGCCGCGCGACGGCGCGCTCCGCGGGCCGCTCCGGCGCGGCCTCGGCCGGCTCCGGCCGGGCTCGCGCGAGCCGCGCGACGCTGGCGCGGCGCGCTCACCTCGGGTAAGGGTCTCCGGCTTTCTGGCCGGAGGAGCCCGACGAATGGAAGAGCAGAAGGTCACCGTCAGCCGCCGGGGCGCCGAGCGCCTCGCCGCCGGGCACCTGTGGATCTACCGCGCGGACGTGGAGAAGCTGCCCGCGGCCGAGGCTGGCGACGTCGTCGCGGTGGTGGACGGCCGCGGCCGCTTCCTCGCGAAGGCGTTCTGGTCGGCGCGCTCCAAGATCGCGCTGCGCATCGTCACGCGCGACGAGGTGCCGGTGGACGAGGCGTTCCTCGCCGAGCGGCTCGAGGCGGCGGTGGACCTGCGCCGGCGCGCGTTCGGCGACGAGCGATTCGTCCGAGTCGTCCACGGCGAGGCGGATCTCCTGCCCGGCCTCGTGGTCGATCGGTACGGCGACGCCGCGGTGCTGCAGACGCTCGTCCCCGCGACCGACCGGCGCAAGGCGCTCCTCGCCGAGCTCGTCGCCGGGGCGCTCGGCGTACGGACGATCGTCGAGCGGAACGACGTGCGCGTCCGCGAGCTCGAGGGGCTCGCCCAGGTGAAGGGCGTGCTGCGCGGGGAGGCGCCGGGCCCGGTCGTCTACCCCGAGGGCGCGGTGCGCATGCGCATCGACCTCCTCGCCGGGCAGAAGACCGGCGCGTTCCTCGACCAGCGCGAGAACCACCTGCGCGCCGGCGAGTACGCGCGCGGCCGGTGCCTCGACTGCTTCAGCTACGCGGGCGGGTTCGCGCTGCAGCTCGCCCTGCGCGCCGAGCAGGTCACGGCCGTCGAGATGCAGCCCACCGCCGCGGGGCTCCTGCGCGAGAACGTGTCGCTGAACCGGGCGGCGAACGTCGAGGTCGTCGAGGCGAACGCGTTCGACTACCTGCGCGACCGCGCCGAGGAGCCGCCCGCCTACGACCTGGTCGTGCTCGACCCCCCTGCCTTCGCGAAGAACAAGGACGCCCTCGCCGCGGCGCGGCGCGGCTACAAGGAGGTGAACCTCCGGGCGATCCAGATCCTCAAGCCGGGCGGGATCCTCGTGACCGCCTCGTGCAGCTACCACCTGGCCGAGGCGATGCTCGAGGAGCTCGTCCTCGACGCCGCGAACGACGCGGGGCGGCGCGTGCAGCTCCTCGAGCGCCGCGGCGCGGGCCGCGACCACCCCGTGCTGCTCGGCGTCCCCGAGACGCGGTACCTGAAGTGCTTCGTCCTGCGGGTGGTTTGACGCTACGCGAAGGCCCCGCGCGGGCGCTCGCCGGGCGCAGGACCTCCTATCGGCGCGGGCGCGCGGCGGGGTAGGATCTCCAGCCGCACCTCTCTCGGAGGAGACGCGCCCGGAATGATCCGGCCCGATGAGCTCGGCACCGGCCCGCTCGACGCGCTCGCCCGCGCGCCGCTCCTCGCACGCCTCGACGCGGCCGAGCGCGCCCGGCTGCTCGCCCGCGCCGAGCTCGTCACGGTCCCGGCCCGCACGCGGGTGCACGCGGACGCCGACGCCGGGCGGGGCCTCGACCTCGTGCTGGAGGGGGCCGCCACGCTCCGCAGCGCCGACCTGCCGCTCCGGCGCCTGGGGCCCGGCGACCACTTCGGCGAGCTCGCGCCGCTCTCGGCGGACCACCGCGGCGAGACCGTCACGGCGGAGACCCCGCTCACGGTGGCGCGGCTCTCGGCGCGCGGCTGGGACGCGCTCGTCCGCGACGACCCGGCCCTCGCCGCCAAGCTCGCGACCGCCCTCGCGGCGGCGCTCTCGGAGGAGCTCCGGCGCGTGACCGGCGAGATGGGGCTCCTGCTCCGCGGCCGCTCGCTGCCGCGCGCGCCCGAGGTGACGGTGCACCTCCTCGGCGAGGTCCGGCACGTCCGCACCGGGACCCGCCTCGCGGAGCTGCTCCCGGCCGAGCTCGACGGCGCGCTCGTCGTCGGCGGGCTCCTCGCGCACAAGCCGGTCTCGCTCGCGACCCCGGTCTTCACCGACACCACGGTCGCGCCGCTCACCCTCCGTCACTGGGAAGGGCGCACCATCTACGCCCACTCGGTCGGGCTCCTCCTGCTCGAGGCGGCGCACCAGCTCGCGCCCGCGCTCGCCGTCCGCATGGGCCCGTCGCGCGGGACGCGGCAGGTCGTCCTGGTCCACGGCCTCGAGCCCGCGGAGCGGCCGGCGTACGCCGCGCGCCTCGCGGAGCAGATGGCGCGCCTCGCCCAGGCCGACGCGCCCTTCCGGCTCGAGTACTGGCCGACCGACGAGGCCGCCGCGTACTTCGCGGAGCGCGGGTGGGAGGACGCGGCCCGGCTCCTGCGCGTTCGACGGCAGGCCACGGTGCGGCTCGTCTCGTGCGGCGAGCTGTACGCGCTCTCGATGGGCCCTCTCCTCCCGTCCACCGGCGCGGTGCGCGGGTTCCGGCTCGAGCCCGCCGAGGAGGGGCTCGCGCTCGATCTCGGCGACCGCGATCCGCGCAACGGCCACCGCGGCGGAGCGGCGCGCCGCGGGCAGCCCTCCCGCGACGGCGGGATGGTCGCGGAGCACCAGCGCTGGCTCGAGGCGCTCGGGGTGACGAGCGTCGGCGCCTTCAACGACCTGTGCATCTCCGGCCAGGTGTCGCAGCTCATCCGGGTGGCCGAGGGCTTCCACGAGAAGCGCATCGGCCAGATCGCCGACGCCATCGCGACCCGCCGCGACCGCCTGCGGGTCATCGCCATCGCGGGCCCGTCCTCGTCGGGCAAGTCCACCTTCATCAAGCGCCTCACCGTCCAGCTCCAGATCGACGGGGTGAACCCGGTGGCGCTCGGCCTCGACGACTACTACGTGGACCGCGAGCGCACCCCGCGCGACGACGCGGGCGAGTGGGACTTCGAGGCGCTCGAGGCGATCGACCTCCCGCTCCTCCAGGACCACGTCCGCCGCCTCATCGCCGGCGAGCCGGTGCGCACCGCGCGCTACGACTTCCTCACCGGCACGAGCCACCCGGACGGCGGCCCGGTCATCCAGCTCCGCCCCCGCGACGTGCTCCTCGTCGAGGGCATCCACGGCCTCGACCCGCGCCTGCTCGACGACATCCCGCCGGCGGGCTCGCTCTACCGGGTGTTCATCCACCCCGCCACCACCCTGCCCTTCGACCGGCTCACGCGCACGTCCGCGACGGACCTGCGGCTCCTCCGGCGCATCGTGCGCGACCGCCACCGCCGCGGGTACGGGGCGGCGGAGAACATCCTGCGCTGGCCCTCGGTGCAGGCCGGCGAGCGGGAGCACATCTTCCCGCACCAGCACGAGGCGGACGCGGTGTTCGACTCGTCGCTCGTGTACGAGCCCGCCGTCCTGAAGGTCTTCGCCGAGCGGTACCTCCTGGAGGTGCCCCCCAACCACGCCGCCTACCCGACCGCCCACCGGCTCCGCTACCTCGTCGATCGCTTCGTCTCCATCTACCCCGACCACGTCCCGCCCACCTCGCTCCTGCGCGAGTTCATCGGCGGGAGCGGGTTCGAGTACTGAGGGCCGGGATGCCCTTCAACGGCAGCGACTCGCGCCGTCTCCGCCGCTTCCGCGAGCTCGTGGAGGAGACCGCGCGCGCGTGCGCCCCGGAGGACGCGGCGGCGCTGCGCACGGAGCTCGACGAGCTCGTCGACGAGCGCGCGCTCGCGGAGGCGGTCATCGACCGGACCGGCGCGCTCGTGGTGGTGCTCGATCGCGAGGGCTACGTCCGCCGCTGGAACGCCGCCTGCGCCCGCGCGACGGGGTACTCCGCGGAGGAGATGCTGGGCCGGTCGCTGTGGGACCTCATCCTCCCCGAGGAGCGGGACGGGGTCCGGGCCACCCTCGACGCGCTCCGCGCCGGCCGGGCCACCACCACGCACGAGAACCACTGGATCGCGCGCGACGGGCAGCGCCGGCTCGTGTCCTGGAGCAACGCGTCGCTGCTCGACGAGGCCGGCGAGGTCCGGGCCATCGTGGCGACGGGCCTCGACATCACCGAGCGGACGCAGGCGGAGGTCGCGCTGCGGGCGCAGGCGAAGCGGCTCGAGGCGCTCGCGGAGGCGTCGCGGGTGTTCGCCTCCGGCCTCGACTACAAGACGACCCTCGACACCGTCGCGCGCCGGCTGTGCGAGCTCATCGGCGACGGGGCGCTCATCCGCGTCGTCTCGCCGGACGGCAACTGGCTCGTCCCGGTCGCGGTCTACCACCCCTCCCCGGAGCGGGCCGCGCTGCGCCGGCGCATCATCGCCGCCGCCCCGCAGCGGACCGACGAGGGCATCACGGCCGGCCCGCTCGCGACCGGGCGGACGCTGCGCATCCCTGCGCTCTCCCAGGAGAGGGTGCGCAACGAGATGAAGCCGGAGTACTGGCCCTACCTCGAGGGCGTGACGAGCCTGCTCATCGCGCCGCTCGCCCAGCGCCACGAGGTGTTCGGCCACATCACGCTCATGCGCGACGCAGGCGGCGCGCCGTACACCGCGGACGACGAGGCGCTGCTCGAGGACCTCGCCCACCGCGCCGCGCAGGCGATCGAGAACGCGCGGCTCTACTCCGACGCGCAGAACGCGGTCGCGGCGCGCGACGAGTTCCTGTCCATCGCCTCGCACGAGCTGCGCACCCCGCTCACGGCGCTCCGCCTCGCGCTCGGGAACATGCGGCGGGTCACCTCGCGCGAGGCGCTCGAGCGGCTCCCGCCCGAGCACGTGGAGCGCGTCCTCGGGGCTGCGGAGCGGCAGGGACAGCGGCTCGAGAAGCTCGTCGCGGCGCTGCTCGACGTCTCGCGCATCCACATGGGCAAGCTCGACCTCGATCTCGAGGAGGTGGAGCTCGGGGCGGTGGTGACGGACGCGCTCGCCCAGCTCGAGGACGAGGCCTCGCAGACGGGCTCGACGCTCTCCGCCTCGGGCACGCCGGTGCGCGGCGCCTGGGACCGGCTGCGGCTCTCGCAGGTCGTGACGAACCTGCTCTCGAACGCCGTGAAGTACGGGGCCGGGAAGCCCGTCGAGGTGAGCTACGGCCCCTCCGCCACCGGCGCGGTGCTCGTGGTCCGCGATCAGGGCATCGGGATCTCCGCGTCGGATCAGCCGCAGATCTTCGAGCGCTTCGAGCGGGCGGTCTCGTCCCGCAACTACGGCGGGCTCGGGCTCGGGCTCTACATCGTGCGGCGGATCGTGGAGGCTCACGGCGGCACCATCCGCGTCGAGAGCGCGCCGGGGAAGGGCTCCACGTTCCAGGTCGAGCTGCCGCTCCGGCCGCTCTGCGCCCGCCCAGGCCACGGCGCCCTGGACCCCGCGGCCGCGCACTGAGCGCGGGAGGGTGATTCCCGAACAGGCGAGCGAAGCGGCGCCGAAGCGGAATCGGCGAAGCCGATCGCGTTGGCGCAGGGACCCGGCGAGCAGGGGTGGGGGCGCAGCCCTCATCATTCATGACAAGTGCAACTCGCCGGACGAGCGGCGGGTGGTTCGACCACGGCTTCCGTGCGCATGTCGGATTCGGGCATCGACGGGGGCCGCGCACGCGCTCGTGCTCGACCCCGATGAACGCGGGAAGGCGGCGGAGCAGGGGAGCGTCTCGTCGTGTCGAGGGGCGACGGAGTGACTTCGCGCGGGGTGCGCGCGGACTTCTCGAAGGCGCCTCCGCAGCTCGCCCCGGAGCGCGGGCTGGAGCGTCGTGGGAGGTCGACCGTATTCACCTATGGTGACAGCTATCGCCAGCGGTAGCGCCGGCCGGTGTCGCGGCTCTCCTCGCGCTAGGCGGGGCGTCCCAGTTGCGGTGGGTGAAACATTCCCCATTGACGCCTTCTCGCCCCGATTGCGCTCAGGCATACGGGCGGCGCGGGAAGGCTACTCTCGCGCACGCTTCTCGCGCGTGAAGCGCGCGCCGATCGCCTTGGGGCAACGACGAGGGTGCGCCGGAGAACGCCGCACAGACCCGAGCCTGGAGCGTCCCCGGAGCTTCGAAAATCGCGTGCTACGAAGGGTGTACTGGAGGTGCATCCCCATGTCTGCGCTCACTCCCGCTGCTCTCGAGTCGAACGTCCTCGCCCTGCGCCTGCGCGAGCTCGCCGGGGAGGAACGGAACGTCCAGGTCGACTTCCTCCTGCACCTCGACGAATTCGATCGGCGCCGCGCCTTCGTCGAGATCGGCCATGCGTCCCTCTGGGCGTACTGTTTGGAGGCGCTCCACCTCCGGGAGGGCGCCGCCGGCCGGCGCATCCAGGCGATGCGGGTGCTGCGCCGCTTCCCGATCCTGGAAGCTCCGCTGCGCGATGGGCGTCTTTGCCTCTCCACCGTGGCGCTCCTCGGCCAGGTGCTCACGGAGCAGAACGTGGACGACCTCCTCGCTCGCGCCGCCTTCCGGACCCGGGCCGAGGTCGAGCACCTCGTCGCCTCCGTCCAGGCGCGCACCGCTCCGCGTGCTGGCCTTCGCAAGCTCACCGAACGCGCGCCCGCCGTGGTGAGCGCAGCGCTAGAGCTCCCGCAGGCCGAGCGGGCCGAGGTGGCTACCGCACCCGGCCCTGCGGAGCCGACCCTCGGCCCCGGTCCCACGGCCGGCGCGCTGCCGGCGCCCCCGCCCCCCGTCGCGCAGGCGAAGCGACGGGCCGAGACGCTCGCCGTCTCGGAGAGCCACTGGTCGCTCTGTGTCACCCTCGACCGCGCCTGCAAGGAGGACCTCGAGACGCTCCGGTCGCTTCTGTCGCACAAGGTCCCGGACGGCGACCTCGCGGCGGTGCTCCACGAGGCGATCCGCTGCGCCATCGAGAAGCACGGCAAGCGCAAGGGCGCGGTCGCGCCGGAGCGGAAGACGAAGGGAGCGAAGCAGGCCACGGCTGAGCAGGCCGGGACGGCGGCCGCGGCGAAGCCTTCGGAGGGGAGGACCACGATCCCGGCGATAGTGCGCCGCGCCGTGTGGAAGCGCGACGGCGGGCGCTGCGCCTGGGTCGGCCCGGACGGCTGCCGCTGCAAGAGCCGCTGGAAGCTCGAGCTCGACCACATTCAACCCGCCTCCCTCGGGGGACCATCGACGATCGACAACCTTCGGCTCGCCTGCCGAGCTCACAATCTGCTTCACGCAGAGAGGAGCTTCGGGCGCGAGCACATGGATCGCTTCCGGCGAGAGTCGAGCGACGGGCCGACGCCGCCCGCGCACGCTGACGTGGCACCTCTGCGTCCGGTCATGCAGCTGGGGATGTGGGCGCCGTGATCCGCTGCCGCGCACGGGCAACGCGCCGATGCCGAACCGGAGCGCGCGGTGCGCCGCTCGGCCGACCAGTGCCGCCTCCGTCGGTCAGCAGCCGAAGATGTGACGAATCCTCAAAGCGCAGCCCCCGTCAGATCGACAAGAAGCCGCGCGCGGGGAAGAGCAGCACGTCCTCGATCGCCTCGGCGCCGGCGACGAGCATGAGCAGGCGGTCGAACCCGACCGCGACGCCGCCCGCGGGGGGCATGCGGCCCACCGCCTCGAGGAACGGCTCGTCGAGCGGGAACACCGGGCGCCCCAGGGCGCGACGGAGCGCCTGCTCCTCCACGAGCCGCGCGCGCTGCTCCGCCGCGTCGGTGAGCTCGGTGAAGCCGTTCGCGAGCTCGAGCCCGCCCGCGTAGAGCTCGAAGCGCTCGGCCCAGCGCGGGTCGTCCGGCTTCACCCGGGAGAGCGCGGCCATCGAGGCGGGCCAGTCGACGAGGTACTCGGGCCGCTCCACGCCGAGCCGTGGCTCGACCGCGTCGAGCATCACGCGGAAGAACACGTCGTCGAACCCCTCGCCGGGCGGTCCGGGGTCGTGTCCCGCGGCGCGGGCCGCCGCGGCGAGCCGGCCGGCGTCGCCCCCGCAGGCCGCGAGGTCCACGCCAGCGTGGCGACGGAACGCGTCCGCGACGGTGGTGCGCGGGAAGGGGGCGGCGAGGTCGATGGCGCGCCCGCCGCGGGCGACGCGGGTGCCCCCCGCGACCGCGCGCGCGCACGCCTCCAGGAGCCGCTCGAGGTCCTGCATCACGCCCTCGTAGTCGGTGCCCGCCCGGTAGAGCTCGAGCATCGTGAACTCGGGGTTGTGCGTGCGCGAGATCTCGCCGTTCCGGAACACGCGCGAGAGCTGGAAGATGCGCGGGAAGCCCTCGGCGAGGAGCCGCTTCATGGCGTACTCGGGGCTGGTGATGAGCCAGAGCGGCCGCGCCGCTCCCCCGCCCTCCGGCACGAAGGGCGCCTCGAAGGGCGACAGGTGCGGCTCCATGCCGGGCGCAGGCACGAGGGTGGGCGTCTCCACCTCCTCATAGCCGAGGCCGCCGAGGAACCGGCGCACCTCGGTGGCGAGCCGGGCGCGCTGGCGGGCGCGTTCGCGTCGGGAGACGGGCATGCGCGGGGAGAGTAACCGCGCGCGCGTCGGCGTGCCGAGGGGAACCGCCGATCCCGATCCCGACCCCGACCCCGACCCCGACCCCGACCCCGACCTCGTCCCCGACCCTCCTCCCCTCGTCAACCCCTCCGCCCTCCCCGGTTGACGACCCCCTCGCCCCTCGCGATACTGCCCCTCCGCTCGCGCGAGATGCCGTCCTTCCTCGACAGACCGGGCCTCACCCTCCATTGCGAGGACGAAGGCCAGGGGCCGGCGCTCCTCGCCGTTCACGGTTGGTCCCTGTCCGGCCGCTGGCTCCTCGACGCGCTCCCGCCCGCGCTCCTCGCCGGACGCCGCGCGCTCGCGCCGGACCTGCGCGGCCACGGCCGCTCCCAGGCGGGCGCGCCCTTCACGCTCGCCGAGCTCGCGAGCGATCTCGTGGCGGCCTTCGACGCCCTCGCCCTCGAGCGCGCGGTGCTCCTCGGCTGGTCGCTCGGCGCGCAGGCGGCGCTCGCCGCGCTGCCGCGCCTGCGCGGGCGGATCGCGGGGCTCGCGCTCGTCTCGGCGACCCCGCGCTTCACCGAGGGCGAAGGCTGGCCGCACGGCCTCCCCGCGCGCACGCTCGCGGCGCTCGCGCGCCACGTGGAGCGCGACCCCGCCCGCGCCGCCGCGCGCTTCCACGAGGGCATGTTCGTGCCGGGCGAGCTCGACGCGGGCGCCGCGGTTCGCGCCGCCGCCCTCCGGGCGCGGACGCCCTTGCCCTCCCCCGCCGCGCTCCGC
>NZ_JALCZB010000112.1:0-13185 GCF_022690745.1 Anaeromyxobacter sp. SG64
CCGAGCCCGCCGCCGCCGCGAGCCTCGGGAGCCGCGCGAGCGGCTCCGCCAGGAGCGACACCGCCGCGAGGTGGACGAGCACGGCCGAGGGGGCGAGGTAGCGCCAGTGGAAGGCGTTCGCCTCGACCCACTCCAGCGCGCCCGCGAACAGCGCGTAGCCGAGCGCCGCCGCGAGGAGCGCGCCGGCACGCACGAGGGCGCCCGCGAGCTGCGGCCGGAGCGGACGGGTGAGGAGGAGCGCCAGGCCCGCCGCGGCGATCGCGACGAGCGCGAGCCCCCAGCGCCGCTCGTCGTGCCACGCCAGCCCGAAGAACGACGTCCACGCCCGGGGCCAGCGCTCCACGGGGAGCGCGCCCATCGCGAGCCGCAGGCGATGACCGGTGAGGAGGGGGTACAGCCGCAGGAACACGTGGCCCGCCGCGAGGCCGGCGCCGAGGAGCGCCCCTTCGCGCACGAGCCGGGCGCGCACGGCCCGCCGCTCCGTCCCTTCGACGAGGTCCCCGCCCGCGCGCGCGAGGGCGAGCCCCAGGAGCACGATGCCCGCCACCGCGTTCACCCAGTGGGCGGCGACGACGAGGAGGAGCGCCGCCGCCGTGCGGAGCCAGGCGAGCCGCGGCGGCCACGCCGCGCCGCCCCCGCCCGCGCCCGGCGGCTCCGCCAGGGCGAGCCCCGCGAGCGCGAGCGCCGTGGACAGCCCGTAGGGCTGGGAGGCGAGGTACTCGAAGAGCCAGGGGGCCGGCGCGAGCAGGAGCAGCGTCCCGGCCGCGAGGAGGCCGGCGAGCGGCCAGTCGCGCCCCGCGAGCGCGTGCCGCGCGAGCAGGACGAGCGAGGCGAGGCCCGCGAAGGCGGTCAGCGCCCGCTGCAGGAGGAGGTTCGCGAGCGGATCGCGGAGCGGGAGCGCGACGAGCGGGACGAGCATCCCGAAGCGCTCCTGGTCCCAGAAGAAGGGGGTCCAGCGCTGGAGCGAGACGAGCACGGGGACGAGGGAGTCCCCCTGCTCGAGGCGATGAAAGCTCCCGAGGTCCACGAGCGCAGCCGCGCTCGCCAGCGCCGCGACGAGGATCGCGCCCCGCCACGCGCCCCGCGCCCAGCTCACGCCGCCCTTCACGTGCCTCTCCTCCCGCCGTCGGCCTCGGCCCGGACCGCGCCGGCGCCGCGGCCACATCCTCGCCCAGAACGGCCGCGGGCGCGACGCCGGTGCGCCGCGCCCGCTGAGCGGCTGACCATGATTCGAACAGGCGAGCGAAGCGAGCCCGCCGGGGCGACGCCGCGGAAGCGGCGAAGCCGCTCGCGGCGGCGCACGGGACCCGGCTGTCGGGGTGGGGCATCGATTGGTACGCGCGCACGAGCGCGCGGAGCTTCGCTCGGCGGGGCGGGGGCGCAGCCCCCGTGCGAACATGGCTAAACGACAGCGTGATTCGCGGCACCGAAGGTGAACGCGAATCACGAACTGTCGTTTAGGAGAGCCAGCTCGGAGGGACCGCTACTTCGGACGTGCGGCGCGCTCCTTCGCCTCCTGCGCGAGCGCGCGGACGGAGAAGCCGGGCGTCTGCGCGTACTCGTCGGTGGCGACGGTCGGGAAGGGCTTGGCGCGCGCGCGCATCTCCTCGAGCTTGTCCGCCGGGATCGACGGCGAGCCGCGGCGGAGCCACGGATCGTACTGATAGGAGATCGGCGGCCCGCGGAGGAGCCGCTTCTCGTCCCAGATCTGCGCGCCGCGCTCGTAGGACGGCGGGGTGTGCTCGCCCGAGTCCATGCGAATGGCGTCCTTCGGGCACGCCTCCACGCAGAACCCGCAGACGATGCAGCGCAGCTCGTCGATGACGAACTTCACCGGGTACTTCTCGATGGGATCGTCCGGGTACTCGCCCGCCTCGATGTAGATGCACTGCGCCGGGCAGGCGGTCGCGCACATGTAGCAGGCGACGCAGCGGGGCTTGCCGTCCTCGCGCGGGACGAGCCGGTGCAGGCCGCGGTAGCCGGGGGGATACGGCACGCGCTCCTCGGGGTACTGGAGCGTCGCGTTGTCCGACCACAGCTCGCCGCGCCGGCGCTCGAGGACGTCCGGGTTCTTGTCGCGCGTGAGGAACAGGTTCCGGAGGAAGTGCTTCGTGAGCACGCCGATGCCCCGGATGATCTCCGGGAAGTACATCCGCTCGCGCAGATCGGCGGGCCGGTTCTCGATCGGATAGGGCATGGGTCAGTGTCCCGCGACGGCGTGGGCGGCGGCGTGGTCGTGCTCCCCCGGAGCGGGAGCGCGGCCGACCGCGGCGGTGATGGCGCCGATGATGACGATCGTCGCGACGCCGATCCAGGCGAGCAGCTGCATCGAGGGGTCGAGGAGCAGCGCGCCGGCCGTGATGAAGATGTTGGCGATGGCCGCGGGGAGCAGGATCTTCCAGCAGAGCTTCTGGATCTGGTCGAAGCGGAAGCGCGGCAGGAGCCAGCGGATCGTGAGCTGGAGCCACATCAGCACGATCATCTTCGCGAGGAACGCCCCACCGCAGATCGCCCCGAACCAGAGGGGCGTCACGGTCTGACGGAGCCACTCGGTCGAGACGACGATGGGGTGCCAGCCGCCGAGGAACACCGCGGTGATGATCGCGGAGAGGACCACGATCTCCACGAACTCCGCGAGGAACATCAGGCCGAACTTCATGCCCGAGTACTCGACGAAGTAGCCGACGATCTCGCTCTCGCCCTCGGGCAGGTCGAACGGCGCGCGCTTCGTCTCGGCGAACGCGCTCGCGAAGAAGATGAGGAACCCGACCGGCTGGAGGAGGATGCCGAGCGCCGGGACGGGGCCGAGGACCGCGAGCCCCTGCGCGGTCACCATCTCCTCGAGGCGCAGGGTGCGGTACGCGAGCATCGTCCCGACGAGCGACAGCCCGAGCGAGACCTCGTAGCTGATCATCTGCGAGGAGGCGCGGACGCCGCCGAGCAGCGCGAGCTTGTTGTTCGACGCCCAGCCCGCGAGCGAGGTGCCGTACACCGCGAGCGAGGAGATCGCGAAGATGTAGAGCAGCCCGGCGTCGGGGCTCGCCACCTGCAGCGCGACGCCCGCGCTGCCGAGCGCGCCGGCGGCCGAGTCGACGATGGCGCCGAGCGGGATCGGAGGCCCGAGCGGGATGATCGCGAACAGCGCGAACACGGGCGCGAACGCGAGCGCGGGCGCCATCTCGTAGAGGACCCGCGTCCGGCCGCGCGGCGGGGCGCTCTCCTTCGTCAGCATCTTGAGCGCGTCGGCGGCGAGGAACGGGATGCCGCCGAGGGCGGACCCGAGCACCTTGATGCGGTTCGCGCCGATGCGGTTCTGCATCATGGCGGACCACTTCCGCTCCGCGACCGTGAGGAGCGAGCCCGAGATCATCATGACCACGAGCATCAGCGTGACGACGTTGGCGATCGCGGCGCCGAACGACGGCGGCGCGCCGAGGTACTCGGCGAACACCCACGCGAGCCCGCCGGCGGCCAGGTAGAACGCGGCCGAGAGCCCGACGAGGCCGGCCACCACCGCGCCGATGAGCACCACCATCCCGATGAGACGGTTCACTTGGCCCTCCTCCTAGGTCGTGCGGGCGAGGGCGCGGCGGGCGTCCTCGGACGTCTCGGGGGGAACGCGGTCGCGGTAGCCGGGGAGCCGGCCGTCCACGGTGCCGGCGGCGAGCGGGACGATCCCGGGCCGGCGGCGGGTGGACGGCAGCGAGTCCCAGCGGAAGTCGCCGAGCGCCGTCCCGAGCCGCGGCCCGAGCTCGACGAACACGTCGCGCGCGGTCGCGAACCGGTAGGACAGCCCCAGCGCGCGCCCCAGCTCGGACGCGAGCAGCCAGTGCGGCCGGGAGTCGCCCCGCGGGAAGTACGCGAGCTCGAACCGCTGCGCCCGCCCCTCGAAGTTGACGAACGTGCCGTCGCTCTCCGAGTGCGGCGCGGCCGCCAGGAGCACCGTGGCCTGACGCGCCACCGGCCCGTCGTCGTAGGACTGCGCCACGAGCACCTCGGCGCCCTCGAGCGCCGCGGCGGCGGCGGGATCCGGGACCTCCGTCCCGACCGCCCAGACCGCCCGGACCTTCCCGGCGGCGACCGCCGCGGTGAGGTCGCCGAACGGCCGCACCGCGAGCCCGAGCGCCTGCGCGACGAGCTCGAGCCCCTTGCGGTTCGGGTTCTCGTCGGCGCGCTTCAGGAAGGCGTCCTGCCAGCCGTCGCGGCGACCGCCGACGAAGACCTCGGCGACCCCGAGCGCCTCCTTCGCGACCGTCGCCGCGGCGAGGAGGTCCTCGAGCGAGGCGAGCGGCGAGAGCAGCACCGCGAGGCTGCCGGCGCGGGCGTGCGGCGCGAGCTCGGCGGCGGCCCGCTCCACGGCGACCTCGCGGGCCAGCACCTTGGCCTGGGCGCCGCGGCCCTCGCGCGAGAGGAGCGCGCGGTCCGCGTTCAGGTACTTGTACGAGACCCGGCCCTCGTCACACATCCACTCCTGGTTGACGGCGTCGTTCTCGCGCGGGCGGTAGCGGTAGGTGGTGTCGTTCAGGTAGTCGAGGAAGGTGTTGCAGCCGCGCGCGCAGCCGGTGCACACCGACCGCGCGGCGCTCATGAACCAGACGCGGCCGCGGAAGCGGAAGTCCGCCGAGGTGAGCGCGCCGACCGGGCAGATGTCGACGACGTTCCCGGAGTACTTGGAGTCGAGGGGCTGCCCGGGGAACGTGGTGATGAAGCTCTCGTTCCCGCGCTCGGCGACGCCGAGCTGCGGCTCCTTCGCGATCTCGCGCATGAAGCGGACGCAGCGCGTGCAGAGGATGCAGCGCTCCTGATCGAGCACGACCATGGGCCCGAGCACGACCCGCTTGCCCTTCGTCACCTTGGGCACGTCGAGGCGCGAGGGCTGCCGGTCGTACTTCATGTAGTAGTCCTGCAGCTTGCACTCCCCGGCCTGATCGCAGATCGCGCAGTCCACCGGGTGGTTCAGGAGCAGGAACTCGAGCGTGGCGCGCTGCTGGTCCTTCACGCGCGGCGTCTCGGTCTTGACGGCGACGCCCTCGGAGATCGGCATCTGGCACGCCGGCATGAGCTTGCCGCCGGGCGCGTTCGACATCTCGACGAGGCACATCCGGCAGTTGGCCGCGATGGAGAGGCGCTTGTGGTAGCAGTAGTACGGGATCTCGATCCCGAGCGCCTTCGCGGCCTCGATGACGGTCGTGCCGGGCTTCGCGACCACCTCGCGCCCGTCGATCGTCGCCGTGACCATGCCGGGGTTCTTCGGCGGCGGCGGCGCGGGCGGGCCCGGCGGCGGCTTGGGCGGCGCGGCGGCGGGGGCCTCGGGCTTCTTCTCTTCGGCCATTGCTCGTTCGCTCCTGTGGATTCCGGCGCGGCTACTGCTCGACCTCGCCGCCGATCATGTTGATGCTGTCGAACGTCGGGATGAGGTCGGAGAGCAGCGAGTCCTTCGTCATGAACGGCAGGGCGGCCAGCATGGGCCAGCCCGGCGCCCGCAGGCCCAGCTTGTACGGGCGCCCGCCGCCGTCCGACACGACGTAGAAGCCGAGCTCGCCGTTGGCCGCCTCGGTGTAGCTGTACGCCTCGCCGGCGGGGACCTGGATCCCCTCCATGATGATCTTGAAGTGGGCCATGAGGCCCTCGATCGTCCCGTAGACGAGCGGCTTCGGCGGCAGGACGTAGCGGAAGTCCTGGACGGCGATCTCGCCCGGCTCCATCTGCGTGAAGCACTGGCGGATGATCCGATCGGCCTGCCGCATCTCCTCCATGCGCATCTGGTACCGGTCGAAGTTGTCGCCGTTCGTCCCCACCGGGATGTCGAAGTCCACCCGGTCGTAGACGAGGTACGGCGCCGCCTTGCGCAGGTCGAACGGCTCGCCCGACGCGCGCAGGCACGGGCCGGTGAAGCCGAGCTCGATCGCGTCCTCGCGCGGCACGACGCCCGTCCCGCGGGTGCGATCGATGAAGATGCGGTTGCGGGAGAGCAGGCCGTCGATCTCGTCGACGTACCCCTTCACGCGATCGAGCGTCTTCCCGGTCTTCTCGACCCAGCCCTCGGGCGCGTCCCGCGCCACGCCGCCGACGCGCGCGTAGTTCGAGGTGAGGCGCGCGCCGCACAGCTCGGCGAGCCGGTCCCAGATGATGTCGCGCGCCTCGACCGCGTAGAGGAACACCGTCATCGCGCCGAGCTCCATGCCCATGGCGCCGACGAGCGTGAGGTGGTCGCAGATGCGGTGGAGCTCGGAGGTGATGACGCGCAGGTACTTCGCCCGCTCGGGCACGTCGAGCTTGCACAGCTTCTCGACGGCGAGGGCGAAGCCCACGTTGTTCATGATGGAGCTGACGTAGTTGAGCCGGTCCGTGTACGGGAAGCACTGCGTCCACGTCACGTTCTCGCAGCTCTTCTCGAACCCGCGGTGGAGGAAGCCGATGTCGAGCTTCATCTCGCGGATGATCTCGCCGTCGAGCTCCACCACCGCCCGCGTCACGCCGTGCATGGCGGGGTGCGACGGTCCGAGGTTCACCGTCATCCGCCGCGACGGCATGAACGCGTCGAGCTCGCTCTCCCCGGGCCGGAGGCGGAGCTCTTCGCCCGGCGCCGCCGTCTGGACCTCGCCCAGTCCCTTCTTCTCGGTCACGGTCTGCCTCCGTTCACCGTCCGTCCTCGGGGCGCGCCTGCGCGCGCTCGCCGAGGCCGGGGCGCGCTAGTCGCGCGTGGCGGGCCCCGGCCCGCGGTAGATGTCCTTGACCTCACGCTCCTGCACGAGCGGCTGGCGCCCCTTGAGCGGATAGTCCTTGCGGAGCGGGTGCCCGACGAACTCGTCGTACATGAACAGCCGCCGCATGTCCGGGTGGTCGCTGAAGCGGATCCCGTACATGTCGAAGCAGTAGCGCTCGAACCAGTCCGCGCCGCGCCAGAGCGACGTCACGCTCGGCACGACCGCGTCCTGCTCCGGCACCTTCACGCGCAGGCGAATGCGCCGGTTCGTCTTCAGCGAGAGCAGGTTGTAGACGACCTCGAACCGGGGCTCCTGCCCGAGGTAGTCGACCGCGGTGATGTACGGCGCCATGTCGAAGAGCATGCCCGGATCGCTCTTCAGGAAGCGGCACACCTCGACGATGCGCTCCTTCTTCACGAACGCGCAGTCGTCGCCGCCCACGCCCACGTAGGCGTCGTACACGGCATCTGGGAAGCGCTCGACGAGCGCGTCGATCACGACCTTCGACATGGTCCCTCGCTAGCGCGTGGTCGGCGTCTGGCCGACCACGGGCAGAGGCTTGCGGTCGATGAGCTTGTGCTCCTGACCCTGGATCTTCCGCTGCAACAGCATGATGCCGTCGAGCACCTGCTCCGGCCGCGGCGGGCAGCCCGGGACGTAGACGTCTACCGGGATGATCCGGTCGATGCCCTGCACCGTCGCGTAGTTGTCGTAGAAGCCGCCCGACGACGCGCAGACGCCGAACGCCATCACCCACTTCGGCTCGGTGATCTGCTCGTACACGCGCCGGAGGATCGGCGCCTGCTTGCAGTTCACGGTGCCGACGACGATGAGGAGGTCCGCCTGGCGCGGCGAGAAGCGCGGCAGCGCGGCGCCGAAGCGGTCGAGGTCGTAGCGCGCCGACGCGACGGTCATGTACTCCATGCCGCAGCAGGCGGTGACGAACGGATACTGGAAGAGCGAGTACTTCCTCGCCCACCCGAGGCCCTTGGAGACGAGCCCCTGCAGGAAGCCCTGCGCCTCGTCGCGGCGGGTGGTGATGACGGGGACGGTGTCGAGCTCGGATGCCATTGCGACTCCTAGTCCGCCCAGTCGAGCACGCCCTTCTTCCAGACGTACACGAGGCCGGCCACCAGCGTGGCCACGAAGATACCCATTGAGACGAACCCGGCCCAACCGAGGCCCGGGTAGCCCTGGCTCGGCAGGAGCAGCACGGCCCACGGGTAGAGGAAGATCGCTTCGATGTCGAAGACGATGAAGAGCAGCGCGACGACGTAGAACTTCACGCCGAACCGCTCTCGCGGAGAGCCGGCGGCTGGCTCCGACCCGCACTCGAACGGGGTGCTCTTCACCACGCTCGGCCGACGAGGACCGAGCAGGTTGGCGAGCGCCACCATGAGGGCCGCGAGTCCTACCGCCACCAGCAGAGCGACGCCAATCGGGAAATAGGTCTGGAGGGGTGTCAGCATGGGTGGGCAGGGGTCCGCTTGGAGGCCCCTTAAGTGCCTGTCGCGATCAGGGTTGTCAACGGGTTTGGCCCCCTTGACACAGGGGGGGCGTTATGTAGACTCCGCCCGCACTTTCCTGAGTTTTGCCGACAACATAGGTCCACTTTAGGAGCGCCGGCATGGGCTTTCAGTTCGGCACCGTCCTCGTCTTCGCGATCGTCACGCTGGGTTTCGCTCTGGGTGGAGTCACCCTGTCGAGGCTCGCCGGTCCGCGCATCCCCAATGCGGAGAAGGCGACCACCTATGAATGTGGCGAGCGGCCCATCGGGGTGGCGTGGTTCAACTTCAATCCACGCTTCTACCTCGTCGCGCTCGTGTTCGTGATCTTCGAGGTCGACATCGCCCTGACGTTCCCGGTGGTGGCCGTCTACCGCGACTGGGTCTCGGCGAGCCCCGCGCTGGCGTGGGTGGCGTTCTTCGAGCTGTTCCTGTTCACCGCCATCCTCGTCGTCGGCCTGGTGTGGGTGTGGGCGCACGGCGACCTCGAGTGGGTGAAGACGCTGGCGCCCTCGCGCGCCTCCGAGGCGCCCCCGGCACGGAAGGCCGCGTAACCCGCACGTGTTGCAACTACAGGAGATCTCCTCGAAATGACGGGACGAACGATGGACGCGGGGGCCGGGGCCGGGGACGTCACCCTGTTCCACACGAGCCAGCTCGACAAGCTCATCAACATGGCTCGCGAGAACTCGCTCTGGTACCTGCTGTTCGGCCTCGCGTGCTGCGGCATCGAGCTCATGCAGTTCGGCGGCCCGCGCGCGGACGTGATGCGCTTCGGCGCGATCCCCCGCGCGAGCCCTCGCCAGGCGGACTTCATGATCGTGGCGGGCACGCTGACGTACAAGATGGCCGAGCGGGCGAAGCTCCTCTACGACCAGATGCCCGAGCCCAAGTACGTCATCTCGATGGGCTCCTGCTCCAACTGCGGCGGCCTCTTCCAGCTCGGCTACTCGGTCTGCAAGGGCGTCGACAAGGTCCTCCCCGTCGACGTCTACGTGCCCGGCTGCCCGCCGCGGCCCGAGGCGCTCACCGAGGGCCTCATCCGCCTGCAGGAGCTCATCCGATCCGAGCCCTGGTCGACGAAGCGTCGAGCGGCAAAGGGGAGCGTCGCGTAGGGCGCCGACAGGCAGGCTTCACGTTTGGTGTTTCCGGACGGGGCGAGCCTGGGCACGCGATGAGCGGCCCGCTCGCCTCGCTTAGCAGCAGGGGAACAGATGACGACCACAGAAATCCATGACCGACTGAAGGCACGGTTCGGCGAGGACGTCGGCCCGCTCTCCGAGCCGAAGATCGACGCCTTCGCGGTCGTGAAGCGGGAGCGGATCGTGGAGATCTGCCGCTTCCTCGCGAAGGAGCCGGGCCTCGAGCTCGACTTTCTCGAGGACCTCACCGCCCTCGACTGGCCGAAGAACAACCAGATCGAGGTCGTCTACCACCTGCTCTCGTACCGGCACCGGCACTCCATCGTGCTGAAGGTCCAGCTGGACCGGGCCGCGCCGTCGATCGCGACCGTCGAGGGCGTGTGGAAGACGGCCAACTGGTTCGAGCGCGAGGTCTACGACCTCTTCGGCGTGACGTTCGAGGGCCACCCCGATCTCCGCCGGATCATGCTCCCCGACGACTGGATCGGCCACCCGCTGCGGAAGGACTACCAGGAGACCGGCGGCTACCACGGGTTCTCCAACGTCCGCGAGAACCCCCTGGTCGAGCTCAAGCGTCTCGACGACGTGCGCCGCGCCGAGGCCGCGAACGCGGCCGGTGGCGTCGACGGCCCCGCGAAGGCGTAGGGAGAACACATGGAGAAGCTCATCCTCCGCCGCGTCGACCGCAACTACGAGGAGATGGTCCTCAACTTCGGTCCGCAGCACCCGTCCACGCACGGCGTCATCAACTTCATCGTCGAGACCGACGGCGAGGTGATGAAGCGGGCGATCCCGGACGTCGGCTACCTCCACCGCTCGATCGAGAAGATCGGCGAGGCGACCGGCTACCCCGGCTTCATGCCGTTCACGGATCGCATCGACTACGTGGCGGCGATGTTCGCGAACGAGGGGTACGCGATCGCCGTCGAGAAGCTCCTCAAGGTCGAGGTGCCGCCCCGCGCGCAGTGGCTCCGGGCGATCAGCTGCGAGCTCGTGCGCATCGCGAGCCACCTCATCGCGGTCGGCACGATGACGATGGACATCGGCGCGTTCACGCCGATGGTCCACGGCCTGCGCGAGCGCGAGGAGATCAACGACTTCATCGAGGCGCTCTGCGGCGCCCGGCTGACCTACAACTACCACCGCATCGGCGGCGTCGCCTTCGACCTGCCGGAGGGGTGGCGGGACAAGGTCCTCGCGTTCCTCGACCGGTTCGACAAGTTCCTCCCCGAGTTCGACCGGCTCATCACCTTCAACGAGATCTACAAGAAGCGCCTCGCGAAGGTCGCCGTCGTCTCCCGCGAGCAGGCCATCAGCTACGGCCTCGTCGGCCCGAACCTGCGCGGCTCCGGCGTCGACTGGGATCTCCGGCGCGACATGCCGTACGGCGCGTACCCGAACTTCGAGTTCGAGGTGCCGGTGGGGAAGGGCTGGGCCGGCGCGGTCGGCGACTGCTTCGACCGCTACTACGTGCGCTGCCTCGAGATGAAGGAGTCCTCGCGCATCGTCCGCCAGGCGCTCGAGACCATCGGCCAGACTCCCGAGGAGATCATGGCGAAGGTGCCGCGCAACGTGAAGCCGGACGCCGGCGAGGTGCTCTCGCGCGTCGAGTCGGCTCGCGGCGAGATGGCCTACTACGTGGTGTCGGACGGGACGAACAAGGCGTACCGCGTCCGCGCGCGCACGGGCTCGTTCACCGCGATGTCCATCATCGAGGACATCTCCGGCGGCCTGATGGTCGCCGACCTGGTCGCGCTCATCTCGTCGCTGGACGTCGTCGCTCCGGAGATCGATCGCTAATGGCCACCGTCACGCTCCCGAAGGGCAACCCCCGGACCAAGCTGCTCGTCACGCTCGTGGTGGCGCTCGCGCTGCCCGTGATCCTGTTCGGCGCCGTGCTCGTGCTCGCCACGATCGCGAAGCCCGAGCCGGTGGCGGTGTTCGTGCGCGAAGTGCTCCACCACGACCCGGCCACCTGGCCGTTCACCGGGCTCGTGTACGGCGTCGCCGCCGGGCTCCTCACCTTCATGATCCTGAACTTCGGCGCGGTCGTCGCCGCGGTCACGATCTGGTGGGAGATGCGGGTCAGCTCCCGCATGCAGAGCCGCATCGGCTACAACCGCGTCGGCGCGGGCGGCTTCTTCCAGTGGATCGCGGACGCGGTGAAGCTCCTCCTGAAGGAGGACCTCATCCCCGCCGACGCGGACCAGCTCCTCTTCCGCGCCGCGCCGTACTTCGTCTTCGCGGGGTTCGGCCTCATCTTCGTCGCCCTCCCCTTCGGCGAGAGCGTCATCGCCGCCGACCTCAACGTCGGCATCTTCTACGTGACGGCCGTCACGGCGCTCGTGGTCGTCGGCATCCTCCTCGCCGGCTGGTCCTCGAACTCCAAGTGGGCGCTCTTCGGCGGCATGCGCTCCGCCGCCCAGGTGATCTCGTACGAGATCCCGGCCGGCCTCGCCGTGATGGTGCCCATCCTCATGGCCGGCACCCTGTCGATGCAGGGGATCATCCGCGCCCAGGGCGCCTGGCCGTGGCAGTGGTTCGTGTTCACGAACCCGGCCGCGCTCGTCGCGTTCGTCATCTTCTTCATCGCGCAGCTCGCGGAGTCGAACCGCCCGCCGTTCGACCTGCCCGAGGCGGAGTCGGAGCTCGTCGCCGGCTACCTGGCCGAGTACACGGCGTTCCGGTACGCGATCTTCTTCCTCGTCGAGTTCGGCAACGTCTGGATCATGAGCGCCATCGCGGTGACGCTCTTCTTCGGCGGCTGGCAGGTGCCGGGCGTCGCCGCGGAGGCGTACGAGGCCGCGCGCGGCGCGGGCGCGCTCCCCGCGCCGGCGTGGTGGGGGCTGCAGGTCGCGTCGATGGCGGTGTTCTTCGTGAAGACGTTCCTCGTGATGAACCTCGTCATCTGGATCCGCTGGACCTTCCCGCGCATCCGCGTGGACCAGATGATGAACCTCTGCTGGAAGTACCTCGTCCCGGGCGCCTTCGCGACGTTCGTCGCCACCCTGCTCTGGCAGATCCTGGTGGCGCGCGTGCCGGTCGCGTCGACCGTGAGCGGCGTGGTCCTCTTCGTCGGCGCCCTCGTCGCCCTGGTGCAGATGCTGCGGCTCGCGAAGCAGAACGTCGAGGCCGGCGGCGATCAGGTCGACCTCTCCAACTGGTAGGCGGGATACGAACATGGCCCAGTCCGTCAGCGAGTACACCGGCGCCATCAAGGACACCGTCAAGTCCTTCTGGCACGGCATGTCGATCACGCTCTCCCACCTGCTCCGCAGGCCGATCACGGTCCAGTACCCGGACCGGACGCCGATGCCGGTGCGGGACATGCTGCCCCCGCGCTACCGCGGGTTCCTCGAGGTGGACACCGCGATCTGCACCGGGTGCCAGGCCTGCGAGCGCGCCTGCCCCATCAACTGCATCCAGATCACGCTCGAGAAGGACCCGGCGAACCCCAAGCAGCGCGTCGTCACGCAGTTCGACATCGACGAGGCGAAGTGCATGTTCTGTGGGCTGTGCGTGGAGCCCTGCCCGACGGGCTCCATCCAGCACACCCGCGAGTTCGAGGGGTCGCAGCGGAACATCCGCAACCTGACCTTCCGCTGGTCCGACGCGCTGAGCCCGTTCCCGGTCTACAAGGTCGACAAGAACGCGGAGTACTACCCCCGCGCGCCGCTCGGCTCGCTCCTGCGCGCCAAGCTCGAGGCGCATCCGTGGAACGAGGCCGGCCCGGTGTTCCTGCCGCCGGAGGCGCCCGGCGCCGCGAAGCCCGTGGCGCAGCCGAAGGCCGCCGCTGCCGCGGGCGCCGCCGGCGCAGCGGCGCCCGCCCCC
>NZ_JALCZB010000113.1:0-12709 GCF_022690745.1 Anaeromyxobacter sp. SG64
GGGCGGGCGCGCCGGACCGGACGACGCGCGCAGCCGGCGCCCGCGCCGCCGCCGAGAGCACGCGATAGGCCTCCGCCACCGCCCGGAACTCCCGCGCGAGCTCCGCCTCGGGACGGCCGAGCGCGCGCGCCCGGTCCGGATGCGTCTCGAGCGCGCGGCGCCGGTAGGCCTCGCGCAGCGCGCCGCGCCAGGCGCTCGCGTGCGGCGCGAACGACGGGCCGAACAGCACGCGCCCCGCGTGCGCGAGCGCCTCGACCGTGATCTCCGCCGTCGCCGTGGTCACCGATATCGCCCGCTCGATGGGTAGCCCTGGCCCGCGCCGCCGGCCAGTTTTCGGCCAGGCGAGCGGGCGGTCGCCCGGCGTCCGGGGCCGCGCACGGGCTGCGCGGGCGGCCTCGGCCCGAAGCGTCCGCTGACTACCGGCCGGGCGCCCGACATGGGATAAGCGACCGCATGATCCGGAAGATCGTTCAGATCGACGAGGCGCGCTGCGACGGCTGCGGCCAGTGCATCCCGTCCTGCGCCGAGGGCGCCATCGCGCTCGTGAACGGGAAGGCGCGGCTCTCGGCCGACGTCCTCTGCGACGGCCTCGGCGCGTGCCTCGGCGAGTGCCCGCAGGGCGCCATCACCGTGATCGAGCGCGAGGCGGCGGCGTTCGACGAGGCGGCGGTGAAGACGCATCTCGAGAAGACCGGCGCGCCGGGTCACGCGCACGCCCACGCCCCGGCTCACCCGGCGCAACCCGCCGCGAGCGCGCCTCCGCCGCGCCCGAGGCCGCGGCTGTCGATCGTCTCGGACCCGGGCCCCGCCGCAGGCGCCGGCTGTCCCGGGTCGCGGCCGCGCACGCTCTCGCCGCGCCCCGTGCCCGTGCCCCTGCCCTCCCGCGCCGGGTCCGGCGCGGGCCCCGCCCAGAGCCGGCTCGGCCAGTGGCCGGTCCAGCTCCACCTCGTGCCCGTGACCGCCCCGTACTTCCAGGGCGCGGACCTGCTCGTCGCCGCCGACTGCGTGCCGTTCGCGTACGCCGGCTTCCACGACGAGCTCCTCGCCGGCAAGGCCCTCGTCGTCGGCTGCCCGAAGCTCGACGACAACCGCTTCTACGCCGAGAAGCTCACCGAGATCCTCACGTGCTCCGACATCCGGAGCGTCACGGTCGCGCGCATGGAGGTGCCGTGCTGCGGCGGAATCGCGATGTCGGCCCGGCACGCCGTGGCGGCGTCCGGGAAGGCGCTGCCGCTCAGGGACGTGGTGGTGGGGGTCGACGGCGCGCTGAGGTGAGCGCGCGGGGGACCCGCCCCGCTGACCGGCGGGTGCCCTGAACCGCGACCGACCTCGACCCCCGTGCGCGAGGCCGGCCCGCACTTTCCCCTGCGCGCCGCCGATGTCCGCGGCATCCTCGCGGCGTGCCCGCCCGCATCCTGCGCTTCGCCCTCGAGGACCTCCGCGCGCGCTATGCCGACCCCTCCGCGGCGGGCGTCGATCCGCGCACGGACACCGCGCCCTTCCGCGCCTTCCGCGCCGCGCTCCTCGAGCTCGCCGCCCGCGCGGCCACCGCCGAGGCCGAGCTCTCGATGTGGTGGGACGGCACGTACAACGGCTACTTCCTCGCGGTGGCCGTCGAGCCGCCGGAGGCGCTCGCGGCCCTCGACGTGGCGCCGGCCTGCCCGCCGGACGACGACCGGGTCGCCGTTCCACGCGCCGACCGCTATCCTCTCGCGCACCTCGAGCCGGGGCGCGCCGTCGTGGCGCGCGACGCGGATGGCGCGAGCTTCGAGGCACCTTTCGGCGCGCCCAGCGGTCACTTCGGCGCGCCCGGCATGAGGAGGATTCCATGAAGGCGGTCCTGTTCGACGGCAAGGGCGGTCCCGAGATCGTGCGCTTCGCCGAGACCTCCGATCCCGCGCCGGTGCGCGGCGAGGTGCTCGTGCGCGTGCGCGCCGCCGCGCTGAACCGCGCCGACCTCCTCCAGCGCCGCGGCCTCTATCCGCCCCCGCCCGGCACGCGTGAGGACATCCCCGGCCTCGAGCTCGCGGGCGAGGTCGCCGCGGTCGGCGCGGGCGTCACCGCCTGGAAGCCCGGCGACCGGGTGATGGCCATCGCCTCGGGCGAGGGGCAGGCGGAGCTCGCCGTCGTGCACGAGCGGATGCTCGTGCGGATCCCGGACGCGCTCTCCTTCGAGGACGCGGCGGCGATCCCCGAGGCCTGCGTCACCTCGCACGACGCGCTCTTCACCCTCGGCGGCCTGCGGCCGGGCTGGCCGGTGCTCATCCACGCCATCGGCTCCGGGGTCTCCACCGCGGCGCTGCAGATCGCGAAGGCGGCCGGCGCGACGGTCATCGGCACCTCCCGCACGGCCGACAAGCTCGAGCGGGCGCGCGCGCTCGGCCTCGACCACGGCCTCCTCGTCTCGAAGGACGAGCCGCGCTTCGCGGACGAGGCGCGGCGCCTCACCGGAAAGCGGGGCGTGCCGCTCGTGCTCGACTTCGTGGGGGCCCCGTACGCGGCGGAGAACCTCGCGGCCCTCGCGAGCGGCGGGCGCGTGGTCGTCATCGGCACGATGGGCGGCCCGAAGGCCCAGCTCGACCTGGGACTCCTCATGCGCACGCGCGCCACCTTCGTCGGCACGGTGCTCCGGCCCCGCCCGCTCGAGGAGAAGATCGCCGCCACCCTGGCGTTCGCGCGCGACGTCCTCCCGCTCGTCGCCTCGGGCAGAGTGAAGCCCATCGTGGACGCGGTGATCCCGGCGGAGCGCGCCCGCGAGGCGCACGAGCGGATGGAGCGCAACGAGAGCTTCGGCAAGCTCGTGCTGAAGTTCTGAGCGTCGCGACGCCGGAGCAGGCTCTCCTCGACTCCCACGCGAGCGCGGGGGGCCGCGTCACCTTCACGTGGAGACCGGCCGCCGCGGCTCCGTGCCGCGCCGCGTTGCGCGCGAGGGTCCCGCGCCCAACGTTCCCTGCATGGCCCGACCTTGGCTCGTCCGCCGGCTGCGCCCGGCGGCCGTCGCCGCCGCGCTCGGCCTCCTCGCCGCGTGCGGTGGCGGCAGCGGGAGCAGCGGCGCGGCGGCACGGGCGGAGGAGCTCCCCCGAAACGAGTGGCGGTGGATCGATCTGCCGGGGACGTCGTGCAGCGACGGATCGCCGACCGGCATCGCGGTGAACCGCGGCGAGGGCGACGACCTCCTCGTCTTCCTGGACGGCGGCGGCGCGTGCTGGGATGCGCTCACCTGCTTCACGCTCGGGCTCGCGAAGCCTGGCCCCTTCGCGGCCCCGGAGTTCGCGGCGCGCGAGGCGGACGTCCCGGGCACGATCCTCGATCGCTCCGCCCCGGGGAACCCGTTCGCGCGCTACACGCTCGTGTTCGTGCCGTACTGCACGGGCGACGTGCACGCCGGAGACGAGATCCAGCGCTACCCTGGATCGCCGCGCCGCTGGTTCCACAAGGGCCGCATCAACGTCGCGCTCGCCCTCGACTGGCTCGACGCGCACCTGGGGGCGCCGCCGAAGGTGGTGGTGAGCGGCGCATCCGCAGGCGGCTTCGGCGCCCTGCTCGCCTTCGACAGCTTCCGCCGCCGCTGGCCGGCGACGCGCGGCTATCTCGTGGACGACTCCGGCCCGCCGCTCGTCGGGGACGACTTCTCTCCCGCGGTGCGCGCCGCCTGGTTCGTGAGCTGGCGCCTCGACGAGGTCCTCCTGCCGCTGTGCGGGACGCGCTGCGCGGAGGACCTGTCGCAGATCTTCCCCACGCTCTCCGCGCGCTACCCGGGAGATCGCCTCGCGCTCCTCTCCTCCACCCGCGACTCGGTCATCCGCACCTTCGCCTTCCTCGAGCCCGCCCGCTTCGAGGCGGCCATCCGCCGGCTCGCGACGGAGGTCATCGCGCCGCTCCCGAACGCGCGCACGTTCCTCGTGCCCGGGGCGACCCACACGCTCGTGGGCGACCCCGCCGCGTTCAGCGCGGGCGGTGTGCCGCTCATGGAGTGGCTGCGCGAGGAGGTGGAGGACGATCCGGCCTGGGCGTCCGTGGGGCCGTGAGACGTGGGGGGAACTCGGAACTCTGGGTCAGGTCGGGCAAGCGGGTCGGGCGCGGCGCGGGCGGGTCGGCGGCCGCCGAGGCCCGCCCGACAGCCGTGCGAGCAGCCGTCCTGGCCGCACGCCGGGTGGACGACCGCTCGGTGAAGGACGGCTCGGCGGCTCGACGGTTCGACGCCCGCGCGGCGAAAGCCCTTCCAACGGGCACGCGCCGCGGCGTGGCGGGCTGCGCACGATATGGCGGAATGCGCCTGCCGAAGGCCGGCGCCTCGCGCAGCCGCTCGCGGCCTGCGCACCCGCGAGGACGCGGGCGCGCGCCGCGACGGGGTCCTCCCGCCCGGACCCGACTGCGCCTCGTCTCGCGGCGGAGAGAAGGCCACCTTCTTGTCCGAGTCGATCCTCACCCGCGCCCGGCCGCTGCTCGTGGCTCGCCTCGCCGGCGCGCTCCTCACGCTCGCGGTCCCGATGGTGCTCGCGCGCGTGCTCGTGCCGGCGTCCTACGGCACGTTCAAGCAGGCCTGGCTCCTCGCCCAGACCGTCGCGCTCGTGCTGCCCATGGGCATGACGATGAGCCTCTACTACTTCGTCCCGCGCGAGCCGGGCGAGCGCGACGCGCACGTCGCGCAGGCGCTCTGGTTCCACCTCGTCCTCGGGATCGCGGCGGCGGCGCTCCTCCTCCTGTGCGCGCCGCTCGTGGACCGGCAGTTCCACAACCCGGAGCTCTCGCGGAACCTGCGCTGGGTGGCCGCCTTCACGGGCCTGCAGATCATCGGGGCGCCGCTCGACATCGCCTGGAACGCCTCCGGCCGCATTGGGGCGGCGGCGGTGGCGCGGCTCCTCACCGAGGTCGCGCGCGGGGCGGCGATCCTCGCCGCCGCCCTCGTCGGCGGCTCCGTCGAGGCGGTGTTCGTCGGGATCACGGCGGCCCACCTGCTCCGCGCGGCCTGGACCTTCGCCGCGCTCGGGCGCGCGCACGGGCTCCGCCCCTCCCTGCCGGCCCTCCGCCGCCAGGCCGCCTACGCGCTGCCGTTCGGCGCCGCCTTCCTGCTCATCGTCCCGCAGCAGCAGCTCCACCACTACGTGGTCGCGGGGGCGGTCTCGGCGGCGGCGTTCGCCGTCTACAGCGTGGGCACGTTCCAGCTCCCGGTCGTCGACATCCTGTACACGCCCGTCTCGGAGCTGCTCCAGATCGGGCTCGCCGAGGTCGAGGGCGCCGGACGGCCGCCGCGCGCCGGGCTGCCGCTCTTCCACGAGGCGGTGCAGCAGCTCGCGTTCGCGTTCCTGCCGCTCATGGGCCTCCTCGGCGTCATCGCCCCGGCGCTCATCGAGCTCCTCTTCTCGGCCCGCTACCTCGAGGCGGTGCCGATCTTCCGGCTCGGCATCCTCTCCGTGGCGCTGGCCGCGCTGCCGCTCGACGGCGTGATGCGCGCGCGCGCCCAGACGGGCTACATGGTCGCGCTCTCGGCGGCGAAGCTCGCCGCCACGGTCCCGCTCGTCGTCGGCGGGCTGCGCGCCGCCGGGCCCATCGGCGCCCTCGGCGGCTGGATCGTCGCCGAAACGCTCGCCCGCGCGCTCATGCTGCATCGCGCGGCCCGCCTGTTCGAGGTGCCGCTCGCCCGCATCCTGCCGGTGCGTGCGCTCGCTCGCCAGCTCGCGGCGACAGGCGTCGGGATGGCGCCTGCCTGGCTGGTGGTGCGCGGGCTCGAGGCGCCGGTCGTGCTGCGCGTCGCGGCCGCGTGCCTCGCCTTCGCCGCGGCGTACCTCGGGCTCTCCTGGGCGCGCGGCTGGCTGCCCGCCGGCTGGATCTCCCTCTTCGCCACGCGCCGCGCCCGCACGGTCGCGGCTCCGTCGGAGCCATGACCCCGTGCCGGGCTCGTCGCAGGAGCGCCGAGCGCGCACCGTCGAGGTGATGCGCCGCGGGAACCCCTGGATCCTCCTCCTCGCCGCTGCTGCGCTTGGCCTCGCCACCGCCGCGCGCCTCCCCGCCGCGTGGGAGAGCGGCAACGCGCTCAACCACGTCTCGGGAGCGTGGATGGCGCTCGCCGACGACCTCGCGCACGGCCGGTTCTACCGGCCGATGGTCGACCCCGAGCTCGGCTACGGCGGGACGCGCTGGTTCCCGCTCGCCTTCGCGGCGCACGCGGGGCTGCGGCGGGCCGGGCTCGATCTCATCGTCGCCGGCTACGCGCTGTCGCTCGCGACCGGGCTGCTCTCCGTCGCCGCCGCGTACGTCCTGCTCCGCCGCGTGGGCACCCCGCGCGCGCCGGCGGCGGCGTTCGCGGCGCTCACGCTCGGTACCTTCGCCACGCAGTACTCGCTGTCCTCCAGCCGCTACGACCTCCTGCCCGTCGGGCTCGGCGCGCTCGGCCTCGCGGCCGTCGCGCGCGGACCGTCAGGCCGAGCGCTCGCGGCGGCGGCGGTCCTCTTCGCGCTCGGGTTCGCCGCGAAGCCCACCGCGCTCACCGCCCCGGCGGCGGCGATGGCCTGGCTGCTCCTCCGGCGCGAGCGCCGGGCCGCGGTCATCCTGGGGGCGGGCGTCGCGGCCGGCATGGTGGCGGTGGTCGGGCTGACCAACGCGTTCTCGGCCGGCCGCTTCTTCGAGCTCCTGGAGGCGACCGCCGTGGGCGGCGGCTCGGCGCGCGATCTCCTCGTCGCGCCGGTCCGGCTCGCCCACGAGATCGCCGTCGAGGATCCGGCGGCGATCGGCCTGCTCGGCGCCTCCCTCGCCGCCGCGCTGGCCGGGCTCCGGGGTCACGTGCGTTCCTCTCGCCGCGGCACCCCTCGCGCGGCCCTGCTGCCCGTGCTCTGGCTCGGGGCGGCGCTCGCCGCGGTGGTGGTGGTGTACGCGTCGCCCGGCACCGGCGTGAACCACCTCGTCGAGGTGGAGGTCGCCGCGGCGCTCTCGCTCGGCACCGCCTGGCGCGCGCGCGGCACCGCCGGGAGCATCGCGCGGGGCCTCGCGCCGGTGGCCTGCGCGCTGGGCCTCGTCGTGGTCGCCGGGATGGCGCGGGAGGACCTCGGCCGCTCGCGCCTCGGCGAGCTGCGCGCCCTCGCCGCCGCGCTCCCGCCAGGCACCGTCCTCTCCGAGGACCCGCTCCTGCCGCTCGTCGCGGGCCAGCGGCCGTTCGTGCTCGACACCTGGATGCTCCGCCTCGCCTCCGAGCGCGATCCCGACCTCGCGCGCCCGCTCCTCGACGAGCTCCGGCGCGACGAGTTCGCGGCGGTCGTCCTCTTCCAGGATCTCGACCTGCCCGGCTCGCGGCGCTGGTACGACCGCGGGAACCTCGGCCTCGACGTGGTGGGGGAGGTCGCGCGCCACTACCGGCTCGCCGAGACGTACGGGCGTTACCACCTGTACCTGCCGGCCCGGGCCGCCCCGACGGACGCGCCGGTGGCGGTCGCGCCCCCGGCACGGACGCGGAGGAGCCAGGGGCCGGTCCCGCCTCGCTCCACGGGGATCCCGGCCTCCTCCGCGGCGCTCGGCGCGCGGGCCACGCCCTGACGGGCCCGGCGGTCTCCATGGCCCGCCCGGCGGGTCGGGGATAGAGTCTCGCCCCGCATGCGCGAGCCCTCCGCCTCGACTCCGGCCACCCCCGTCCTGCCGCCCGCCGTGGCGAAGCGCGAGCTGACCGCCCGCGCCATCGCCATCGCCGTCCTCGTCGCCGCGCTCATGGGCGCGGCGGAGCCGACCGTGGTGCTGCGCATCGGCTACGGGCCGAACATCTCGGTGGTGAGCGCCTTCCTGGGCTTCATCCTCATCTCGATCATCGGCGTGATCACCCGCCGCCGCGGCACGCGCTGGGAGAACAACCTCGTCCAGACCGCCGGGACCGCCGCCGGCTCGGGCGTCGGCTTCATGGCGGTGGTCCTCGCCGCCATCGACATGCTGAACCAGCGCGGGCTCATGAACCTGCACCTCTCGAGCCTGCAGATCTTCGCCTGGCTCGCGCCCTCCGGCCTCCTGGGCGTGCTCCTCGCGGTGCCGCTGCGCAAGCACTACATCGACCAGGAGAACCTCCCCTTCGCGGACGGCACCGCCGCCGGCGAGACGCTGCTCGTCCTCGACGAGGGGCCGAAGCAGGCCGGCCCGCGGGTCGCCGCGCTCGGGTTAGGCGGCGCGGTCTCGGCCGGCCTCACCCTCCTCCGCCAGTCGCTCGGCTGGATCCCGGAGACCTTCGCCTTCCGCTTCCTCACGCCGCACGCCGAGTCGCTGCGGGTCGGAACCGAGCTCGGCGTGCTGTCGCTCGGCGCGGGCATCCTCGTCGGGTTGCGCGTCACGCTCTCCATGGCGCTCGGCATGGTGCTCGCCTGGATCGTCGCGCCCGAGCCGCTCCTCGCGCGCGGCCTCGTCCCGGAGCTCACCTTCAACGCGGTGCTGCAGCGCTGGATCATGTGGCCGGCGACCGGCCTCATGGTGTCGGGCGGCCTCACCGCCCTCGCCCTGAAGTGGAAGGTCATCGCGAAGACGTTCCAGGGCCTCTCCGGGAAGGAGGCGGACGCGGGCGGCGACTTCCCGATGCGCTGGGTGGTGTGGGGCGCGCTCGCCTGCGGGGTGGTCCTCGCCGCCGTGCAGAAGATCTCGCTCGGCTTCCCGCTCTGGCTCTCCGCGGTGTCGGTGCTCCTCTCGATGATCCTCATGCTCGTCGGCATCCGCGTGCTCGGCGAGACGAACTGGGCGCCCATCTCGGCCATGGCGAACGTGATGCAGGCGGTGTTCGCGGTGCTCGCGCCCGGGCACGTGCCGATCAACATGATCGGCTCCGGGATGAGCGGCGCGGTCGCCGCCAACGGCGAGCACCTCATGCAGGACTACCGGGCCGGCCGGATCGTCGGCTCCACGAACCGCCACCTCACCTACCTGCAGCTCATCGGCGTCCCGGTCGGCGCCGCGGCGGTGGCGTTCGCCTATCCGGCGGTGCGGGCCAAGTACGGCATCGGCGGGGAGGGCGGGCTCACCTCCCCCATCTCCGTGAAGTGGGCCGGCTTCGCCGAGCTCCTCTCGAAGGGCTTCGGCGCGCTCCCCACGAGCGCGCTCGTGGCGCTCGTCATCGCCCTCGTCGTCGGGGTGGTGCTCACGGTCCTCGAGTCGAACCCGCGCTTCGGGCGCTACGTGCCCTCGCCGACCGCCATCGGCCTCGGCGCGCTCATCCCGGGCTTCGCGGTCGTGCCGATGGTGATCGGCGGGATCGGCCAGGATCTGTGGCGGCGCCTCAGCCCGCGCACGGAGGAGGTCTACGCGACGCCGCTCGCGTCGGGCTTCATCACCGGCGAGGCGCTCGTGCTGCTCGTCCTCGCGTTCGCCGCGGCGTTCTAGCTCGAGGGATCCCGAAAAGGCGCCGGGCCCGGCGCGTGGCGCCAGGCCCGGTCGGTGTGAAGTCTCGCCGGCGGCCGTCCGCGGCGCAGGGCTCCGGTCGCAGGCGGAGCGTGGCGCCGCGCAGGGGGTGGACGGCTAGCGGACGAACTCCACGTGAGGGTTCATGTGACGGGCGAGGGGTGAGCGCGTCAGAAGCTCGAGCGCGCGCTCCAGGCGCTGATCGCCCATCCCCGGAACGGACTCGTACGCGGCGGAGATCAGCTCACCGAGGGTAGTGACGAGCCGGCGGGTAGCGGTGCTCTTCTCGGAACGACGGCGGCGGTTGGCCTTCATGGTCCCTCCGGTGGGGGCGATTCGGCGTGGCGTGCTCGTCCTCTCCTCACTAGCAATCCGCTTGCCTCGCCCCGACGGTCGGGGTTACAGGGGCTTGGCTCGATCCAGGGGCCCCGGCACCGGTAGACTTTCCAGTGCCTACCTCGAAATCCCGACAGTCCACACGAAGGACGTATCCGGGCTTCCATCGCCCGAAAGAACCACGCCGCCATGCCGACGAAGCCCTCCCGAGAGCTGGACACCTTCCCCAACCCGAAGCCCGAGCGCCCGTTCGAGATCTCGATGGAGTGCCCGGAATTCACCTGCGTGTGCCCGATGACCGGGCAGCCCGACTTCGCCACCATCCGGCTTCGCTACGTCCCGGCGGAGCGTTGCGTGGAGCTGAAGAGCCTGAAGCTCTACCTGTGGAGCTTTCGCGACGAGGGGACGTTCCACGAGGCCGTGACGAACCGGATCTGCGACGACATCGTCCGGGCGATCCAGCCCCGCTGGATCGAGGTCGTGGGCGACTTCGCCGTCCGGGGCGGCATCCACACGGTGGTCACGGCGCGCCAGGGCGAGCGCCCGGCCGGCGTGTAGTCGCCCGGAAAGGCCCCGGCGCGCCCCGGCCGCGCCGGGTTCCCCTCCCCTCCCTCGCGGCCCAGCTTTCCCCCCGGGGGGAGCGCGTTGCGCACGGGCCGGCTGTCCATCGCGTACGTCCACTACGGCGCGCAGAGCGGCGTCACCGACCAGGTGGCGCGCGCGCTCGAGGCGCGCGGGCACGACGTCCGGCTCGTCGAGGCGACGGGGGATCTCGAGCCGCGCGACCCGGTGAGCCGAAGGCTCCGACCCGCGCCCGCGTTCGCCCTGAACCTCGCCGTCGCGGCCGCCCGCTTCGGCCTCGGGCGCAGCGCGCTCGACCACCGCTGGAACACGCCGTACGCGTTCGACCACCACGCGCTCCGCGCCGGCGAGGCGCTGCGGGCGCTCGACCCGCCGCCCCAGGTCGTGCTGCAGAACGGCGCGCTCTTCGCCCCGGGCCTCCCGGCCCCGTACCCGTACGCGCTCCTCCTCGATCACACGCGGGCGCTCGCGATGAGGAGCCCAGCCTGGCCGGTGGCCGGGCTCGCCGCGCCGGTGGACTACGGCGAGGCCTGGCGCGCGCGAGAGACGGCGCTCTACCGTCGAGCCCGCCTCGTCGCGACCTTCAGCGAGAACGTCGCGCGCTCCCTCGCCGACGACTACGGCGTCGATCCGGCGCGCGTCCGCGTGGTGGGCGCCGGCGCGAACACCTTCCCGGGAAACGCGCCCCGCCAGGACGACGGCCGGACGATCCTGTTCGTCGGGCGCGACTTCGCCCGCAAGGGCGGCCCGGTGCTCGCGGAGGCGTTCGCGCGGCTGCGGCGGCTCGAGCCGCGCGCGCGGCTGCTCGTGGCCGGCCCGCCCACGCCGCCGAAGCTGCCCGAGGGGGGACACTGGCTCGGCCCCGTGGAGCTCGACGAGCTGCCCGCCCTCTTCGCGCAGGCGACCGTCTTCGCCATGCCCTCGCTGCGCGAGCCGTTCGGCCTCGCGTTCCTCGACGCGATGGCCTGCGCCGTGCCCTGCGTCGGCCCCGACCACGAGGCGGTGCCCGAGATCGTGAGCGAGGGCGAGACCGGGCTCCTCGTCCCGCCGGGCGACGCCGGCGCGCTCGCGCACGCCCTCGAGCGCCTCCTCGCGGATCCCGTGCGCGCCCGCGCCATGGGCGCGCGCGGCCGCGCCCGCGTCGCGGCCCGCTTCCTCTGGAGCCACGTCGCGGCCCGCCTGGAGCGCGCCCTCCTCTCCGCGGTCTCGCCCCGCGGGAAGGCCGCCTGACGCCGTCCGCGACGCGGCGCGCCGCGGCGCCGGGCGAGCGCGCCGGACGCCGGTGTAGGTGGCGCGCGGCGCCCCCAACGCCCTCGCCCCTCGGATACCCGACACGGCCGCGGAGCCGGGAAAAGGAGCGGTGGGGTAGAATTCCGCCCCAGGTGTCCGATCCCGCACAGCCACAGGTGGCCCGGTTCGAGCCCGCGTCGCTCCTCGGCTCCGTCCTCGACGGACGGTACGAGCTCGTCGCGCACCTCGCCACGGGCGGCATGGGCGCGGTGTTCCGGGCCCGCCACGTCCACCTGCGCAAGGACGTGGCGGTGAAGGTCCTCCGCCCGGATCTCTCCGCGTCGGCCGACCTCGTCGAGCGGTTCCGGCGCGAGGCCGAGATCGCGAGCGCGCTCGAGCACGACAACATCGTGCGCGTCACCGACTTCGGCCGTTGCCCGGACGGCTGGCTCTTCCTCGTCATGGAGCTCCTCTCCGGCGAGAGCCTCTTCGACCGGCTCCGGCGCGAGGGGTTCCTGTCGCCCGAGGAGGCCGTCCCCGTGCTCTGGCAGGTGTGCGCCGGGCTCGAGGCGGCGCACGCGCTCGGCGTCGTGCACCGCGACCTCAAGCCGGAGAACGTGTTCCTCGCCAGGACCGCGAGCGGGCGCGAGGTCACGAAGCTCCTCGACTTCGGCATCGCGAAGATCGCCGATCCCGCGAGCGGCAGCGCCACGCAGGCCGGCGTCGTGGTCGGCACGCCCGAGTACCTCGCGCCGGAGCAGGCGCTCGGGGGCGAGGTGGACGCGCGCGCCGACCTCTACGCGGTCGGCCTCATCGCCTGGCGGATGCTCGCCGGCCGCCACCCGTTCAAGGCCGACGAGCCGCGCGCCCTCCTCATGATGCAGGCGACGCGCCCGGTGCCGCCGCTCACCGACCCGCGCCCGGACCTCGGCGCCTACCCCGGGCTCGTCGCGGCGATCGCGCGCGCGTGCGCGAAGGAGGCCGACGCGCGCCACCCCTGCGCGAGCGCGCTGCGCGCGGACCTCGCGGGGGCGCTCGGACCGGCGTTCGTCCTGCCGCCGAACGCGACGCCCTCGCCCGCGCTGTCGCTCTCCGGCGCGCAGCTCTCGGCATCGCCGGCGGAGCCGGCGGGCGGCGTCGAGACGCGGCCTGCGCTCGCCCCCGTCGTCCCCGCGCCCGCGCCCGGGTGGCGGCTCCCGCCCGC
>NZ_JALCZB010000114.1:0-12699 GCF_022690745.1 Anaeromyxobacter sp. SG64
ACCCAGGGTGAATACGGTCGACTTCCGCGACGCTCCAGGGCGTGCTTCGGGGCGAGCTGCGGAGGCGCCGTCGAGAAGTCCGCGAGCTCCCCGCGCGAAGTCACGCCGTCGCTGGGCCCGGTTTCGACACGGCGAGACGCTCGCCTGCTCCGACGCCTTCCCGCGTTCATCGGGGTCGAGCACGAGCGCTGCGCCGACCCCGTCGATGCCCCGAATCCGCCATGCGCACGGGAGCCGTGGTCGAAACACCCGCCGCTCGTCCGGCGAGTACCCGCACTTGTGACGAATGATGAGGGCTGCGCCCCAGCCCCTGCACGCCGGGTCCCGTGCGCCACTGCGGGCGGCTTCGCCGCTGTCGCGGTGGCGCCCCGGCGGGCTCGCTTCGCTCGCCCGTTCGTCGAACATGATCGGCCCGCTCAACCCGCGCCGCCCGGGAGCAGCGCGCGGACCGCGCCGGCGGGGTCGTCGCCCTCGAGCCAGGCGCGGATCGCCGCGACGCCGTGGGCGCCGGCGGCGAGCACCTCCGGCACCCGCGCCGGCGTCACCCCACCCAGCGCGATGACCGGCAACCCCTGCGCCGCGGCCGCGCGCAGCACCGCGAGCCCGACGGGGGGCCCGTAGATGCGCTTCGAGGGCGTGTCGTAGACGGGGCTCACCGTCGCGAAGCTCGCGCCCGCCTCGCGCGCGCGGCGCACCTCCGCCGCGGAGTGGCACGAGACGCCGACCAGCGCGTCCGGACCGAGCAGGTGGCGCGCGTCCGCCGCCGGGATCCCGGCGGCGGGCAGGTGTACCCCGTCGGCGCCCGCCGCCTGCGCCACGTCCACGCGGTCGTTCACGATGAGGCGCTGCCCCGCCGCGCGGCAGACTGCCGCGAGCGCGCGCGCGAGCGCGAGCAGCTCGCGGCCGCCGAGGTCCTTCTCTCGCAGCTGGACGAGCACCCGGCCGGGCGGCAGTCCGACGAGCGCGGCGGTGACGCGCGCGGGGAGATCCCGCGTGAGACTGCGATCCGTGATCAGGTGGACAACGGGAACGCCCATCCGTAAGCTCGCGCGCACGCCATCCTCCTCCCAGAGGTGATCACGTGTCGAGCGACCTTCACAGCTTCCTCGCGTTCCTGGAGGAGCAGAAGGCGAAGCAGGCGAGCCGCTTCCCGACGGTCAAGTACGAGAAGGTCCTGTCCTTCATGGGCACGACCAGCCTCGCGGGGACGTTCGCCTCGGTCTCGGTGAACCGGATCCGCCGGCTCGAGCCCGGTCCGACGGGACGCGACCTCGAGATCCGCCTCGCCGGCCCGATCGTGCGCCGGCCTCAGAAGGGCGAGTCGATCACCGTCCACATGACGCGGGTCGAGCAGTACCAGGGCTACCAGGTGAAGACGCGCGCGCTCTCGACCGGGACGACCGAGCGCGATCTGCTCGAGGAGCTCCCGGACGGCACGGTGGCCGTGAAGGGCGCCCAGATCTTCACCGTCCACCACAGCCCCTACACGCTCAAGTTCTTCGAGAACGTCCCCTTCGAGGACCTGCAGGAGACGCTCGCCGGCGTGCGGTACGCGCTCGTGGGCGTGGGCGAGACGGCCAACATCTCGCCGCGGTTCATCTTCCACCACGAGGTGGACGGCGAGCGGCTCGCGCTCTATCACGGCGACGGCCTCGCCCTGAAGACGTACATGAACCTGAAGGCGAACCGCCACGAGACGCGGCTCGTGCTCGACCTCGACGACTTCGCGGGGTGGGAGCTCCGCGGCGTCGTGGAGGAGTTCGCGCCGCACCAGCACCCGGAGGCCTACGAGCGGATCTGCCAGGGCTTCAGCTCCGGGAACTGGGGCAAGCCCTCCCGCGTGTTCCGCTCGCAGATCCAGTCGATCGCGCGGATCGAGCCCGTCGGGTAGCTCAGCTCCCGATGAGCCCCGTCATCGGGCTCGACGCCGCGGCGTGCAGCTTCGTCGGGATGCGGCCGGCGAGGTGGGCCTTGCGCCCCGCCTCGACGCCCGCGCGCATCGCCTCCGCCATGAGCACGGGATCCCTCGCCTCGGCGATGGCGGTGTTCATGAGGACGGCGACGGCGCCGAGCTCCATCGCGATCGCGGCGTCGCTCGCCGTGCCGACGCCGGCGTCGACGAGCACCGGGACGCTCACCGTCTCCATGATGATCCGGAGGTTGTAGGGGTTCCGGATCCCGAGGCCCGAGCCGATCGGCGCGCCGAGCGGCATCACCGCCGCGCAGCCGACGTCCTCGAGGCGCTTCGCCGTGACCGGGTCGTCGTTCGTGTAGGGCAGGACCGTGAAGCCCTCCTTCACGAGGACCTCGGCCGCCGCGACCAGCCCGACCACGTCCGGGAACAGCGTGCGGCGATCGCCGATCACCTCGAGCTTCACGAGGTCGCCCATCTCGAGCTCGCGGCCGAGCCGAGCGGTGCGGATCGCCTCGTCGGCCGTGAAGCACGCGGCCGTGTTGGGCAGGAGCTTCATGCCCTTCGGGATCCACTCGAGGAGCGACGCCTCGCCCGTCTTGGAGAGATCGAGCCGCCGGACCGCGACGGTGACGAGCTCGGCGCCCGACGCGACGAGCGCGCGCTGCATGGTGGGGAAGTCCGGGTACTTGCCCGTCCCGACCAGCAGGCGACTCGTGAAGGCGTGCTTGCCGATGCTCCAGGTGTCCGCCATCGCTACCCTCCGCCGACGAAAGCGACGATCTCGATCGAGTCGCCTGGTCCGATCCGCTGGGACTCGTAGCGATCCTTCGTCACGACCGCGTCGTTCACCTCGACGGCGACGCGCTGCGCCTTCACGCCGAGGTGACCGAGCAGCCCGGCGACGGTCACGCCCTCCGGGACCTCCCGGAGCTCCCCATTCAGTCGGACCTGCATGCCCCGCACACTTAGAACGCTGGCGCGCGCGCGTCAACGCACCCTCGCGCTCGGCGTGGCCCGCAGCGCTCCGCGAGCTCGCCTTCCAGCTCTGCGTCGACGGGACGAGCCGCGGGAGCGCCGCGGACCTCCTCGCAGCGCCCGAGCACCTGCTCGGCCGCCGCGCGCGACGTCCTCCTCGCCTCCCGGCTGCTGGAGGAGTCCGTCGGCGAGGCGATCGGCAGCGGCGAGGTGCGCATGAGGGAGGACGCGTTCGAGGGCGACGCCGTCAGGACCGCACGACGATCGGTGCCGCGTAGTGAACGAGCTGCGGCTCGGCGTCGACCGGCGCGAGGCGGGCGGCCGCCTCGGACGCCGAGGGCGTCATCATGACGCTGAAGAAGAAGGCGGCCTCGAGTGCGAGCGCGAGAGCGAGAAGCGCGAAACCCTTCATGATCCGTGACCTCCGTACCCACCGCTCTACGCGCGCCCGCCGCGGCTATTTCGCGGCCGAAGGCCTCGCCCCGCAGGGGCCGGCGCCGTCACGAACGCCGGCGTCTCGTCTCTCGCCCGGGCAGCGCGCGACGTGCGCCGTCTCGCTTGCCCGCAGCCGGTGTGCGTGGTTACGTCGCCATCCCCCCGAAGAGGAGAATCGCCCGTGAAAGCTCGCCTCGCCGCCCTGCTCGCGCTCGCGCTCGGCGCCTCCGCCCGCGCCGACGAAGGCATGTGGATGCCGCAGCAGCTCCCCGATCTCGCGGCCCGGCTAGAGAAGCTCGGCTTCACGGGCGACGCCCGGCAGTTCGCGGATCTCACCGGCCAGCCCATGGGCGCGGTCGTCTCGCTCGGCGGCTGCAGCGCGTCCTTCGTCTCCCCCGACGGCCTCATCGCCACGAACCACCACTGCGTCATCGGCGCGCTCCAGTTCAACTCGACCCCCGAGCGCAACCTGCTCGACGGCGGCTACGTGGCGCGGTCGCGCGGGGAGGAGCTCTGGAACGGGCCGGGCGCGCGCGTGTACGTGACCGTCTCGGTGACGGAGGTCACCGACGAGATCACCGGCGGGCTCGAGCCGGGGCTCGGCGACGCGGAGCGCGGGAAGCTCATCGAGCGGCGCGTGAAGCGGCGCACCGCGCGCTGCGAGAAGCCGGGCCTCCGCTGCACCGTCGCGTCGTTCTTCGAGGGCGCGCGCTGGTTCGAGGTGGGCCAGCTCGAGATCCAGGACGTGCGGCTCGTCTTCGCGCCGCCGGCCAACGTGGGCAACTTCGGCGGCGAGACCGACAACTGGATGTGGCCGCGCCACTCCGGTGACTTCTCGTTCTTCCGCGCGTACGTCGGCAAGGACGGCAGCCCGCGGCCGCACGCCGACGACAACGTCCCGTACCACCCGCGGCGCTGGCTGAAGGTGTCGCCGAAGGGCGTTGCGGAGGACGACCTCGTGTTCGTGGCCGGCTACCCGGGGCGCACCCAGCGGCTCAAGACGTACCGCGAGGTGAAGGAGCAGCTGGAGTGGGCGTACCCGGGCACGGTGCGGCGCAACCGGGACCTCCTCGCCATCCTGGAGCGGCTCTCCAAGGAGTCGAAGGAGACGGCCATCCGCGTGAACCCGCGCGTGCGGGGGCTCGCGAACTCGATGAAGAACCGCGAGGGCGTCCTCGAGGGCGCCGCCAGGGGCGGGCTCCTCGAGAAGAAGGCGCAGGACGAGAAGGCGCTCGTCGCGTGGATCGAGGCGGACGCCGCCCGCAAGGCGGAGTACGGCGAGGCGCTCGCCGCGCTCGACCGGATCCAGGGGGAGAAGGAGCGGACGCGGGAGCGCGATCTCGTGTTCCAGTCGCTCACCTCGAGCTCGTCGCTGCTCTCCGCGGCGCGCACCGTCTGGCGGCTCGCCGACGACCGGCCGAAGAAGGATCTCGACCGCGATCCGGCGTTCCAGCAGCGCGAGTGGCCGCGGCTCCGGGAGTACCTCGAGCGCATCGAGCGCAGCCTGGACCTCGGCGCGGACCGCGCGCTCCTGCGCTACGCGCTCGTCGAGGCGGCGGCGCTCCCCGCGGACCAGCGCATCCCGCCGCTCGACGCGGCGGTGGGGCTCGCGCCGGGCGCGCCCCCCGACGAGGCCGGCCGGAGGATCGACGCGTTCCTCGACCGGCTGTACGCGGGGACGAAGCTCGCCGACCGCAAGACGCGGCTCGAGCTCTCCGAGCGGAAGACGACGAAGGAGCTCGCCGCCCGCAAGGACACGTTCCTCGACCTGTTCGCCGCGCTCCGGCCGTTCGAGCGGCAGCTCCGCGAGGAGCAGTACGCGCGCGACGGCGCGCGCTCCCGCGTCGGCCCCGTCTACGCGCGCGCCCTCGTCGCGAGGGCGGGCGGCGTGCTCGCGCCGGACGCGAACGGCACCCTCCGCGTCACCTACGGCGTCGTGAAGGGCGTCTCGCCGCGTGACGGCCTCTACTACCGGCCGCAGACGACGCTCGCGGGCGTGCTCGCGAAGCACCGGGCGGGCGACGAGGAGTTCGACGTCCCGGCCCCGGTGCGCGAGGCGATCCGGGCGCAGCACGCGCGCGGCACGGGCCCCTACGTGGACCCGAAGCTCGGCGACGTGCCGGTGGACTTCCTCTCCAGCGTGGACACGACGGGCGGCAACTCCGGCTCGGCCGTGCTGAACGGCGCCGGTGAGCTCGTGGGGCTGCTCTTCGACGGCACCTGGGAGACCATCGCCTCGGACTTCATCTTCGACGCACCCTCGACCCGCTCGATCCAGGTCGACTCGCGCTACCTGCTCTGGTTCCTCACGGACGTCGCGAAGGCGACGAACCTGCTCGAGGAGCTCGGCGCGCCCGTCGCGGTCGGCGCCCGCTAGCTTCCGGGAGATCCCCTCATGCGCATCCCCGCCCTGCTCCTGTCCCTGGCGGTCGCCCACGCCGGTCCCGCGCTCGCCGCGCCGCCGCGCGAGACGGGCGACGTCCTCACCTTCAAGGCGGTGGAGCGGACGCTCCCGAACGGCCTGCGGGTGCTCGTCGTCCCGACCGGCTTCCCGGACCTCGTCTCCGTCCAGATCCCGATGCAGACGGGGTCGCGGAACGAGGTCGAGCCGGGCAAGTCCGGCTTCGCCCACTTCTTCGAGCACATGATGTTCCGCGGGACGAAGACCTACCCGCCCGACGCCTACCAGGCGGTCGTGACGCGCATCGGCGCGCGCCAGAACGCGTACACGTCGGACGACGTCACGAACTATCACATCACGTTCGCCAAGCAGGACCTGGAGAAGGTCCTCGAGCTCGAGGCGGACCGCTTCATGAACCTCGACTACTCCGTCGCGGCGTTCAAGACGGAGTCGCGGGCGATCCTCGGCGAGTACAACAAGAACGCGTCGAACCCGCTGCGCAAGCTCGAGGAGGTCCAGCGCGACAGCGCCTTCGGCGTCCACCCGTACAAGCACACCACGATGGGCTTCCTCGCCGACATCGAGGACATGCCCAACCAGTACGAGTACTCGAAGACCTTCTACTCGCGCTGGTACCGGCCCGAGCACGCGACCATCGTGGTCGCGGGCGACGTCGACCCGCAGAAGGTGATCCCGCTCGTGGAGCGGTACTTCGGGCGCTGGCAGCGCGGCGCGCACCGGGTGGAGATCCCGCCCGAGCCCGCGCCGCGCGGCCCGGTCCATGCGCACGTCCCGTGGACCACGCCGACCCTGCCGTGGGTGGCGGTCGCCTTCCACGGGCCGGCCTTCTCCGACGTGAAGAAGGACTGGCCGGCGGTGGATCTCCTCCTCGACCTGAACTTCGGGGAGACGAGCGACCTCTACGAGCGGCTCGTCGTGGAGGAGCAGAAGGTGGATGCGCTCGTCGCGGACTCCGGACCCAGCGTGGACCCGGGGCTCGTGACGGTCTACGCGCGCCTCAAGTCCCCCGCCGACGCGATCTACGTCCGGGACGCCATCCTCCGGACGTTCGCGCGGGCGCGCGCCGCGGCGCCGCCGCCGGCCCGCCTGGCAGAGCAGAAGGCGCACCAGCGGAACGCGTTCCTGCGCGGCCTCGACTCGACCGACGCCATCGCCGGGACGCTCGCGCGCTACGCGACGTACGCGCGGTCGCCGTACGGGACCGTGAACCGCCTCTTCCGCACCTACGCGGCGCTCACCCCGGACGACCTCCTCGCGACGGCGCGGCGCTACTTCACGGACGAGCGGCTCGTCGTGACCACGCTCTCGAAGGATCCGCTGCCCGCGGGCCTCGAGCGGACGCCGGCGCTCGCGGCGGTCGAGGCCGCCGCTCCGGCCCAGGCCGGCGCGAGGCCGGCCGCCGAGGTGCCGGTCGTCGCCATCCCCTCGAAGCTGCCGGTCGTGACCGCGAAGCTCCTCTTCGAGGCGGGCAGCGCGCGGGATCCCCAGGGCAAGGAGGGGCTCGCCGGGCTCGCCGCGGCGATGCTCGCCGACGCCGGCTCCCGGCGGATGCGCATCGACGAGATCCGCGACGCGCTCCACCCGCTCGCGGCGAGCTTCGACGCGCAGGTCGACAAGGAGCTCGTCACCCTCACCGGCACCTTCCCGCGGGATGGCTGGGAGCGCTTCGCGGACGTCGCGCTGCCGCAGCTCACCGATCCGGGGTTCCGCGAGGAGGACTTCCGGCGCGTCCGGGACGACCGGCTGAACGCGCTCGTCCAGGACCTGCGCGCGACGAACGACGAGGAGCTCGGGAAGGAGCGGCTGCAGGCGAACGTGTTCGCCGGCACGCCGTACGGGCACCCCGCGCTCGGAACGGTGCAGGGGCTCCGCGCCGTGACGCTCGACGACGTGAAGGCGTTCGTGCGCGCGCACTACACGCGCGCGAACCTCGTCGTGGGGCTCGGCGGCGACGCGCCCGCGCCGTTCCGCGCCCGGCTGCAGGCCGAGCTCGCGAAGCTCCCCGCCGGGGAGAAGCTCGCGCCCACCCGGATCGCCGCCCGGCGGCCGAAGGGGATCGAGGTCGAGCTCGTCGAGAAGGACACGCCCGGCGTGGCCATCTCCTTCGGCCACCCCATCGACGTGGTGCGCGGCCAGCCCGACTTCGTCGCGCTCTGGCTCGCCAAGACCTGGCTCGGAGAGCACCGCTCGTCGAGCTCGCACCTCTACCAGCGCATCCGCGAGGAGCGCGGGATGAACTACGGCGACTACGCCTACGTCGAGGCGTTCCCGCGCGGCATGTTCCAGTTCTTCCCGGGCCCCAACGTCGCGCGGCGCTCGCAGCTCTTCGAGGTGTGGATCCGGCCCGTCGTGCCCGCCAACGCGCAGATGGCGATCCGCATCGCGCTCCACGAGCTCGGCCGCCTCGTCGACCAGGGGCTCACGGAGGAGGAGTTCGAGAGGACGCGCGCCTACCTCGTGAAGAACGTGTTCGTCATGACCGCGCGCCAGGACCAGCAGGTCGGGTACGCGCTCGACTCGCGCTGGTACGGCACCCCCGAGTTCACTCGCTACATGCGCGACGGGCTCGCCCGCCTCACCCGCGCCGACGTGAACGCCGCCATCAAGCGGCACCTGTCGGCGAAGGACCTCTCGTTCGTGATCGTCGCGAAGGACGCGAAGGCGCTCGCCGACGCGCTCGTCGGCGACGGGGTGTCGACCGTGAAGTACGACGCGGAGAAGCCCGCCTCGCTCCTCGAGGAGGACCGCGCGATCGGGGGGACGAAGCTGGGCATCCGGCGCGAGGCCGTGCGCGTGACGCCGGCCTCCGAGGTGTTCGCGCGCTGAGGGAGGCGCCGCTTCTCCCCTCGGGCGGCGCGGGCCGAGCCCGAGGGGCCGCGCCTCACGTCCGGAGGGTCATCCACGCCGCGATCGCGGCGAGCAGCGCCAGCGCCACGAGCGCCGCGACGAGGATCCGGCGGCTCGCGCCGCTCGCCCCGTCGTCCTCGAGGCCGAGCGACAGCCGCGGCCGCTCCGCGCGCGGCGCGTCGGTGCGCGCCGTCCCCGCGTCGTTCTCTGGCGCGACGGCCGCGGCGCCCGGCACGGGCTCGCCGCTCGGGGCCGCCCCGGCGCCTCCGGCAACGGGCGCCGCCTCTCGGACCGCGCGCAGGAAAGGATCGTCGGGCAGCGCGGGCTCGGTCGCGTCGCCCGCGCTCTCGCGCGGGGGCGCGGAGGGCGCCGCCTCGACCACGAGCTCCGCCTGCGCCTCGGCCTCGGCCTCGGCCTCGGCCTGGGCCGCACCGCTCCGCTCCTCGGACGGCACGGCGTGCAGCCCGGGCGCCGGGTCCGCGCGCGGCGGAGGCGCGCTCGGCGCGGGCTCGGGCTCCTGGGGCGGCGGAGGGGCCATCAGCGGTGGCGGAGGCGGAGGCGGCTCGAAGCGCCGGGGCCGCCCGTCGGCGCCGCGCGCCGCGGCGGCGGGCCCGCGCACGAGGATCACGTGCCCACACCGGCAGCGGATGCGGTACACGCGGCCCGGCGCCGGCTCGTCGACGCTCGCGAAGCGCTTTCCGCAGGAATCACAGACGAACTTCAAGCTCGAGCTCCCATCGTCGACACCCGGAAGCGACGGTACATCGGGACTGCCCCGGGGATCGAGTTGCTGCTACAGTGCCGCCGGTATCACGGGATACCGCCGTTCGCTCCGCTGCGCTCCCCGCGCGCGGGGCGGCGGCCGGGTGGGATGGCGCACGGCGCTCGCTCGCGATCGCGCAGCCGGACGCAGGCGCCGGAGACGGCGGTGGAGGCGGGATGGGCGGGGTGTCTCAGGTGGTGTCGCGTTCGAGGCCGGACAAGCCCCAGCTCACGCAGTTTCATCAGCGGATCGCCGCCGAGACGCTCACCGCGCGCGGCGGCGGCGGGACCACCCGGCTCGCCGGGGCGCTCGCCCACTCCGCCGTCGATCTGAACCCGCACCAGATCGAGGCCGCCGCCTTCGCGCTGGCGGCGCTCCCCACCGGCGGCGCCGTGCTCGCCGACGAGGTCGGGCTCGGCAAGACCGTCGAGGCGGGTATCGTGCTCGCGCAGCTCGCCGCCGAGGGCAAGGCGCGCGCCGTGATCCTCGTGCCCGCGTCCCTCCGCGCGCAGTGGCGCGAGGAGCTGCGCTCCAAGTTCGGCCTCGACGCCGAGGTCGTGGACGGCGACTCCGTCCGCGAGAAGGAGCGGCAGGGCCTCCGCACGAACCCGTTCGACACCGGCGGCATCGTCATCTGCTCGCACCCGTTCGCCGCGCTCCGGCAGGCGGACATCGAGCGCGTGCCGTGGGACGTCGCCGTGATCGACGAGGCGCACCGCCTCCGGAACGCGTACCGCAAGGATCACCGCACCGGGCAGGCGCTCCGCAAGGCCCTGCGCAAGGCTCCGAAGCTGCTCCTCACCGCGACGCCGCTCCAGAACGACCTCATGGAGCTGCTCGGCCTCGCCGCGTTCATCGACGACGCCCTGCTCGGCAACGAGGAGGCGTTCCGGTCCCAGTACGCCTCGGGCGAGCTCACCGAGGACAAGGCCGCCGACCTCAAGTCGCGCCTCGCGCCCGTGTTCATCCGCACGCTGCGCCGCCAGGTGAAGGAGTACGTGAAGTACACCGCGCGGCGATCGATCGTGGAGGACTTCGCGCCGACCGCCCAGGAGCAGGAGCTCTACGAGCGCGTCTCCGAGTACCTGCGCCGCGACGACGCCTACGCCATCCCCGCGGCGCGCCGGCAGCTCTTCGTCCTCGTCTACCGCAAGATCCTCGCCTCCTCGTCGTTCGCCCTCGCCGCCACGCTCGATCGGCTCGCCGACACGCTCGACCAGAAGATCGCGGGCGTCGAGTGCTCCGCCCAGGCGGAGCTGCTCCTCGAGATGGACGGGTTCGCCGAGGAGGTGGAGGAGCTCTTCGACGACGCCGGCGGCCCCTCGCGGCCGAAGGGCCAGGCCGCGCTCCGGCGGATGAACGACGAGCTCTCGGAGCTCCGCGCCTGCGCGCGCCTCGCCCGGGAGATCAAGGTGAACGCGAAGGGCGACGCGCTCGTGCGCGGGCTCGATCGCTGCTTCACGGTCGCGAAGGCGTGCAACTGGCCGGACAAGGCGGTCGTCTTCACCGAGTTCCGCCGCACGCAGGACTACCTCGCGCGCCTGCTCAAGGCGAAGGGCTACTCCGTCACCTGCCTCTCGGGGGACGTGGGCGGCACGGACAAGCGCCAGGCGCTCGTCGAGGAGTTCCGGAACGAGACGCAGATCCTGATCATGACCGAGGCCGGAGCGGAGGGGCTGAACCTCCAGTTCTGCAACCTGGTCGTGAACTACGACCTCCCCTGGAACCCGCAGCGCGTCGAGCAGCGCATCGGCCGGTGCCACCGCTACGGCCAGCAGCGCGACGTGCTCGTGCTGAACTTCCTCAATCGCCAGAACGCGGCCGACAACCGGCTCTACGACCTCCTCTCGCAGAAGCTCGCGCTCTTCGACGGCGTGTTCGGCTCGTCCGACGAGATCCTGGGCGCGCTGGGCACCGGCATCGACTTCGAGAAGCGGGTCCTCGACATCTACCAGTCCTGCCGCTCGGGCGAGCAGATCGACGCCGCGTTCCAGAAGCTCCGCGGCGAGCTCGACGACCGGATCTCCGCCCGGTACGCCGCGGCGCGGGCGCTGCTCTTCGAGCGCTTCGACGGCGAGGTCCGCGGGCGGCTGCGCGTCGCCGAGCAGAAGGCGAAGGAGGCGGTGGCGCGGCGGGAGGCGGAGGAGGACGCGCTCGTCTCGGCGGTCCTCGCGGACGACGCGCCCCGTCCGGCGGAGGCGGAGCCCGAGGCGCCGCAGCCGCCCGCGAAGGGCCGCACCGGGCGCGCGAGGCTCGTGCGCGAGGCCGCCGAGAAGGTCCGCGCGCGGCCGCAGGACGCCGTCTCGTTCCTCGAGCTCCCGGCGGTGAACCTGCCCGCGAAGCTCGGCCGCCTGGCCGGGCGCGAGGGCTGGTGGTTCGCCTACAAGTTCAGCTTCGACGCGCTCGTCTCGGAGGAGCGCGTCATCCACCTCGTCCTGTGGCACGACGGCGAGCGGTTCCACGCGCTCACCCCGGAGGAGGCCGAGGCGTTCGCGGCGCTCCCCGCCGAGGAGGCGAAGGCGGGCCCGCGAGGAGCGACCGTCTCCATCGGGAGCGCGCAGGAGGAGGCGCTGGAGACGATCCACGCGCGGCTCGTGCAGGACCTCCAGGAGCGGATCGCGAGGTCGTACGACGAGGCGCGAGACCGCTGGGACCGCTCGGTCGAGGACGCGCTCGCGTCGCCGCGCAAGGCCGTCGACGACGCGCGCGCCGCCTGGGCCAAGGCGCGGGGCGCGCTGCACGACCGCTCCGAGGCGCCGCTCCGCGACCGCCGGGCGGCGTGCGAGCGCGCCGAGCGCGAGTACCGCCGCAAGCTCGACGACCTGCGCGCGACCGAGGGGCACCGCTACGCCGAGAAGGATCGCGCCGTCGCGGACCTCCGGAAGCGCGCGGAGATCCGCGAGAAGCGCACCCTCGTGGCGACGGCGTACTGGCGCGCGCCCTGAGCGGCGGCGCGACTCGCGCACCTTCGGTGCCGCGAGTCACGGCCGGCCGCGTGAGCGCGCCGCTGCCTCCGCTCCGGCGCCCTTGGCCGGGACGAGCTCGAACCGGATGGGCACGGCCGCCGCGGTCCCGCCCGCCGGCCCGAGCGCCCGCACGACGCACGCGGCGAGCTCGGGGTCGCCCACGGAGTCCGCCGCGATGGCGGCGCGGCCGCCCCCCACGTGCGCGACGATCACGCCGTCGAGGGCGGGCGTGCGCCGGAGCGCCTCGCCGTAGCAGGCCTCGAGCCCGCTCGCGCGGCCGGCGACGGCGCGGCGCGCGTCGGCGGGACCTGCGACCGGGGCGCCGACGGTCACGCGCGGCGTCGCGCCGGCCGCGGCGGACGCGAGGGGCCGCTCC
>NZ_JALCZB010000115.1:0-12595 GCF_022690745.1 Anaeromyxobacter sp. SG64
GGCGCGGCCGCCTCGAGCGGCTGCGTGCCGGCGCAGGCGGCGCAGCCTGCGCGCTTGCGGACGAGCACCAGCCGCCCGCGCGCGGACCGCGCCTCGTACGTGTAGAGCCGGCCCTCGTAGGCGCCGCGCTCGCCGGCGAGGAGCCGGAGGGCCTCCGCGCCCATGAGCGCCCCCGCGAACCCCGCGGTGGCGCCGAGCACGCCCGCCTCGGCGCAGGACGGCACCGACCCGGGCGGCGGCGGCGCCTCGAACAGGCAGCGCAGGCAGCCGCCGATGCCCGCGGGCGAGACGGTGAGCAGCTGCGCGGTGGTCCGGAGGATCCCGCCGTGGACGAGCGGCCTCCGCGCGCGCAGCGCGGCGTCGTTCGCGAGGAACTTCGTGGCGAAGTTGTCGGAGCCGTCCACGACGACGTCGGCCGCCTCGACGAGCGCGAGGGCGTTCCCAGCGTCGAAGCGGAGATCGCGCGCGTCGACCGCCACGGAGGGGAAGAGCGCCCGGAGCCGGGCGGCCGCGGCGGTGGCCTTCCGCTGGCCGACGTCGCCTTCCTTGAACAGCGGCTGCCGGTTCAGGTTGGAGGTCTCGACGGCGTCGTCTTCCACGAGGACGAGCGTCCCGACGCCCGCGGCGGCGAGCGTGAGGAGCGCCGGCCCGCCGAGGCCGCCCGCTCCGATCACCAGCGCGGTCTTGCCGGAGAGGCTCATGAAGGACGGCGTATATCCCGCGCCAGAGGGGGCGGCAACCCTCGCGCCCGGCGGCGCTACACCACGAGCGCCCGGCCCGACTGCGCGGCGCGCCAGAGCGAGGGCAGCGTCGCGATCGCGTCGAGCCGCGGGCGGACGTCGTCGGGGACGAGCCCGGCGAGCCGGACCGCCGTGTCGCACGCCACCACCCGGAGCCCGAGCTCGCGCCGCGCGTCCTCCAGGCTCTCCACGAGGCTCGCCACGCGCGCCGGGCCGGCCTCGGGAGGCGCGCCCTCGTCGAAGCGGCCGCCGATCCAGAGCCGCAGCGGCTCGAAGAACAGCGCGACCGTCACGGCGTCGCCGAGCGCCGCCGCGGTCACCGCCAGCGTCGTGGCCTGGTAGCGGTCCTGCCAGGTCCCGCGATGCACGAAGAGCACCAGCGGCTCGCTCGCGGAGCTTCCGGACATGCGCACATCGTACCCCCCGAGGGGAGAACCCGCCAGCCCGCCCCCGCCGCACGCGACCTCGCGGAATCATTCGCCTCGCGCGTCGCCGGAGGGCTTGCCGGGACGCCGCCCCCCTGAAACCTTTCGGGGGGAACCCCCACCTCCGAGGAACGCTCCGTGAAGAAGCCACGCCCCATCGCCCCCGCGTCCGGGAAGCTCGCCGTCCTCCTCCCCGGGCTCGGCGCCGTCGGCACCACCCTCATCGCCGGCGTCGAGGCGGTGCGTCGAGGGCTCGCGAAGCCCATCGGCTCGCTCACGCAGATGGGGACCATCCGGCTCGGCAAGCGGACGGAGCGCCGGACGCCGCTCATCAAGGAGCTCGTGCCGCTCGCCCCCCTCGACCAGATCTGCTTCGGCGGCTGGGACGTGTTCCCCGACGACGCCTACGAGTCCGCCTGCCACGCCCGCGTGCTCGAGGAGTCCCTGCTCGAGAAGCTGAAGGAGCCGCTCTCGGCGGTGAAGCCGATGACGGCGGTGTTCTCGCCGGACTACGTGAAGCGGCTCGACGGCCCGAACGTCAAGCGCGGCGCGAACAAGCTCGAGCTCGGCGAGCTGCTCCGCGAGGACATCCGGCGGTTCATGCGCGAGCACGGCTGCGAGCGCGCGGTGATGGTGTGGTGCGCGTCGACGGAGGTGTACCTGCAGCCCCAGGCGGTGCACGGCCAGCTCCAGGCGTTCGAGGCGGCCATGGCGGCGAACGACCCGGCCATCGCGCCGTCGATGATCTACGCGTGGGCGGCGCTGAAGGAGGGCATCCCGTTCGCGAACGGCGCGCCGAACCTGACCGTCGACATCCCCGCGCTCCAGCAGCTCGCGAAGGCGCAGGGCGTGCCGATCGCCGGCAAGGACTTCAAGACCGGCCAGACGCTCATGAAGACGGTGCTCGCGCCCATGCTGAAGGCGCGCATGCTCGGGCTCGAGGGGTGGTTCTCGACGAACATCCTCGGCAACCGCGACGGCGAGGTGCTCGACGACCCGGGCAGCTTCAAGACGAAGGAGGTCTCGAAGCTCTCGGTGCTCGACCACATCCTGCAGCCCGAGCTGTACCCCGACCTCTACGGCAAGTTCGACCACAAGGTGCAGATCCACTACTACCGGCCGCGCGGCGACAACAAGGAGGGCTGGGACAACATCGACATCAAGGGCTGGCTCGGTTACCCGATGCAGATCAAGGTGAACTTCCTCTGCCGGGACTCGATCCTCGCCGCGCCGGTGGCGCTCGACATCGCCCTCTTCATCGACCTCGCGCGGCGCGCGGGGATGAGCGGGATCCAGGAGTGGATGTCGTTCTACTTCAAGAGCCCGATGGTCGCGGAGGGGCTCTACCCGGAGCACGACCTGTTCATCCAGCTCACGAAGCTCAAGAACACGCTGCGTCACCTGGCGGGCGAGGAGCTCATCACCCACCTCGGGCTCGACTACTACGAGCCGTAGATTAGACAGAGGCCCCACAGAGGAGGTCGTCGATGGCTTACGTGGTTGCCGAGCCCTGCATCAAGTGCAAGTACACCGACTGCGTCGAGGTCTGCCCCGTCGACTGCTTCTACGAGGGGCCCAACTTCCTCGTCATCCATCCCGACGAGTGCATCGACTGCGGCGCGTGTGAGCCTGCCTGCCCCACGAAGGCGATCTTCCCGGAGGAGAGCCTGCCGGCGAAGTGGAAGGACTACACGCAGCTCAACGCCGACCTCGCCAAGACCTGGCCCAACATCTCGGAGAAGAAGGACCCGCTCCCCGACGCGGACCAGTGGAAGGACGTCGAGGAGAAGCGTCAGTACCTCGAGGGCGCCTAGCGGATCGGCGACGGCCGCACGGGCGCTCGGCGAGATCGTCGTCGCCCTGAACTGCGCTATTGCGCGCCGGTCGCCCCTTTGCTAGAAACCCGTCCGCTTCGGAACGCCCAGGTGGTGGAACTGGTAGACACACCATCTTGAGGGGGTGGCGCCGTAAGGCGTGCGAGTTCGAATCTCGCCCTGGGCACTCGCGAACGAGAGAGGGGATCCGGGAAACCGGATCCCCTCTCGGCGTTTCGGGGCCACGGAGGGAGCCGGGGGCTCGGGTGGCGGCGGCGCCCGTCCGGCAGCGGGCGCGAGCGCCTCGCTCGAACGCGAAGAGGGGACCCGGACCCCGGATCCCCTCTCCGCCGCGCCGAGGCGCGGATTCTCGGGAAAGCGACTACTTCCCCTGCGACGGCGCGGCCGGCGCCGGCGGGGTCGACTCGGGCGCGTTCGGCGGCGGCGAGAGCGGGCTCTGCCCGGGCGCGGCCGGGAGCTGCTGCGCCGGGACGCTCGCCTCGCGCTGCACCACCGAGTGCGTGCGGGACGCGTTGTACGCGAGGAAGACCGAGGTCATCATGAAGATCCCGGCCGAGATGCTCGTGACCTTGCCGAGCAGCGTCTGGGCGCCACGCCCACCGAAGACGGTCTGCGCGCCGGCCCCGCCGAACGCCGCCCCCATCCCGCCGCCCTTACCGGCCTGGAGCAGGATCACGAGGATGAGGAAGACGCAGACGAGGACGTGCAGGATGGTGACGAGGGTGATCAACGGAGTGCACCTTTCACGATGGCGACGAAGTCCGCCGCCTTGAGGCTCGCGCCGCCGACCAGCGCCCCGTCGACATCGGGCTGCGCCATGAGCTCGGCGGCGTTCTCGGGCTTGACCGAGCCGCCGTACTGTACCCGGATCTGGTCCGCCGCGGAACTCGCGAGCTCGCGGAGGATCTTCCGGATGGCCGCGTGGACCTCCTGCGCCTGGGCCGCGGTGGCGGTCTTGCCGGTGCCGATCGCCCACACCGGCTCGTACGCGAGCGTCAGCGCGGCGAAGGCCTCGGCGGAGAGGCCGGCGAGCCCCTGCCTGACCTGACGGTCCACGATCTCGAGGGTCCGCCCGGCCTCCCGCTCCGCCAGCGTCTCGCCCACGCAGACGATCGGCCGGACACCCGCCGCGAGCAGCGCGCCGACCTTCTTGCGCACTCCCTCGTCGGTCTCCCCGAAGAGCTGGCGCCGCTCGCTGTGGCCGACGATGCCGTGGCGGCAGCCGACCTCGGCCAGCATGGGCGCGGACACCTCGCCGGTGAACGCCCCCTGCTTCTCCCAGTGGACGTTCTGCGCGGCGACCTCGATCCCGGAGCCGCGCGCCGCGTCCACCGCGGCGGCGAGCGCCGTGAACGGCGGGGCGATGGCGACGTCGACCTTGCCGGCGAGGTCCCCGAGCGCGGCGCGGAGCTCGCCGACGAGCGCCGTGGTCTCCGCCACGGTCTTGTGCATCTTCCAGTTGCCGCAGACGAACTTTCGACGGGGCACGGCGCTATCCCTCGAGGACCTGGATGCCGGGGAGGACGCGCCCCTCGATGAACTCGAGGCTGGCGCCGCCGCCGGTGGAGACGTGCTTCATCTTGGAGACGAGCCCGGCCTCCTCGACCGCCGCGGCGCTGTCGCCGCCGCCCACGACCGTGATGGCCGGGCTGTCCGCCATCGCCTTCGCGACGCCGAAGGTGCCCTCCGCCCACGGCTTCTGCTCGAACAGGCCCATGGGACCGTTCCAGAACACCGTCTTCGCGCTCAGGATGCGCTGGCGATACCGATCGAGCGTCTTCGGGCCGATGTCGAGGCCCATGAGGCCGTCGGGGATCGCGCGGTCGTTCACCACCACGCGCGCTGCGGTCTCCTTCGGCTCCGCGCCGCACACGTGATCGACCGGCAGGAGCAGGTCCACGTTGCGCGCCTGGGCGCGGTCCAGGATCTGCCGCGCGAGCTCGAGCTTGTCCTCCTCGACGAGGCTCTTCCCCACGGGGACGCCCTGCGCCTTGAGGAACGTGTAGGCCATCGCGCCGCCGATGCAGACGGCGTCGGCCTTCGCGATGAGGTTCTCGAGCACCTTGATCTTGTCGGACACCTTGGCGCCGCCGATGAGCGCGACGAACGGCCGCGCCGGGGTGCCGAGCGCCTTGCCGAGGTACTCGACCTCCTTCTGGATGAGGAAGCCGGCCGCCTTCTCCTTCACGAACGCGGCCATGCCCGCCGTAGACGCGTGGGCCCGGTGGGCCGTGCCGAACGCGTCGTTCACCCAGACGTCGCACAGGCTCGCGAGCTCGCGCGCGAAGCCCTCGTCGTTCTTCTCCTCCTCCGGGTGGAAGCGGAGGTTCTCGAGGAGGAGGACCTCTCCCTCCTTGAGATCGCGGACGAGCTTCTTCACGCCGTCGCCGACGCAGTCGTCGGCGAGGATGACGTCCTGCTTGAGGAGCGCCGAGAGCCGCTCGGCCGCGGGCTCGAGCGAGAACTTCTTGCGATCGTCGGGCTTGCCCTTCGGGCGCCCGAGGTGCGAGCCGAGGATGACCTTCGCGCGCGCCTTGATGGCGTACTGGAGCGTCGGGAGCGCCGCGCGGATGCGCGCGTCGTCGGTCACCCGCCCCTGCTCGTCGAGCGGGACGTTGAAGTCCACGCGGATGAAGACGCGCTTGCCGGCGAGGTCGAGCGCGTCGATGGTCTTGAGCGCCATGGCGTCCCTCACTTCGTGAGGAACTTCGCCACGTCGACCATGCGGTTCGAGAAGCCCCACTCGTTGTCGTACCAGGCGAAGACCTTCGCGAAGGTCCCTTCGACGACGAACGTGTTCGTCGCGTCGAAGATCGAGGACGCCGGGTTGTGGTTGAAGTCCACCGAGACGAGCGGGCCGTCCGAGTACTCGAGGACGCCCTTCAGGCTCCCCTCCGCCGCCTTCTTGAACGCCGCGTTGATCTCCTCGGCGGTGGCGGGCCGGTCCATCTCGACGGTGAGGTCGACGAGCGACACGTTCGGCGTGGGGACGCGCACCGACGTGCCGTGCAGCTTGCCCTTCAGCTCCGGGATGACCTCGGCGACCGCCTTCGCGGCGCCGGTGGTCGAGGGAATCATCGACAGCGCCGCGGCGCGCGCGCGGCGCAGGTCCTTGTGCGGCAGGTCGAGGAGGTTCTGGTCGTTCGTGTAGGAGTGGATCGTCGTCATCAGGCCGCGCTTGATGCCGAAGCTCTCGAGCAGGATCTTCGCGACCGGCGTGAGGCAGTTCGTCGTGCAGGACGCGTTCGAGATGATCTTGTGCTTCGCCTTGTCGAGCTTGTCGTGGTTGATGCCGTAGGCGACCGTGATGTCCGGGCCCTTGGCCGGCGCGGAGATGAGCACGCGCGGAGCGCCCGCCTTGAGGTGGCCCTCGGCCTTCTCCCGCTCCGTGAAGAGGCCGGTGCACTCGAGGACGACGTCGACCTTGTTCTTCTGGTGCGGGAGATCGGCCGGGGACTTGATGGCCGTGACCTCGATCTCCTTGCCGTTGACGACGATGCCCTTCTCCGACGCCTTCACGTCGGCGGCGAGCACGCCGTGCACCGAGTCGTACTTCAGGAGGTGCGCGAGGGTCTTCGTGTCCGTGAGGTCGTTGATCGAGACGAACTCGAGGTCCTTCTCGCCCCGCTCGATGGCCGCGCGGAGCACGCACCGACCGATGCGACCGAACCCGTTGATTGCGATACGTGCCATGGCGCTGCCCTCCTCCCAAGGGGTTGAAAAGCGGCCGTAACCTACAGACGAGGCTCCGGACCGTCAACGGAAACGGAAGGGGGCGAGCGGCCGAGATGAAAGAAACGAAACGGCGCCGATCTCTCGGCGCCGTCCGGTCCTGCGCGCTCGACTTCTGGCGAGGCCGCGACGTCGCGCCGAGCCTCGCGTAATCTTCGGATCAGAGGGCCCGCGGCGCCTCGACGGCGCTCTCCTGCGCGGCGGCCGCCTGGGCCGCGGCGGCGTGCTCGCCCTTGAGGTCCTGCGTGACGAGATCGATGAGCTCGGTCGAGAGGCTCAGGATCTGGTTCGTCGAGTAGCCGTTGCCACGCAGCTCCTTGAAGAGCGACTTCGCGAGGATCTTCGTTCCCTTCACGTCCAGCATGCCTGGCACCATTGCGTTCACTCCCTACCGGCGATACGAACCGCGCCGTGTCGCGATGGCTCCCCCGGGAGCAAGGTGCGGGCCATCGCCTTCGAGGCTTCACCATGTCAGCCGTTTCGGGTACTTGCACGCGGCGAGGCCCTGCCAGGCCGGTCGCGCCGGTGCGTAGTCTCCTTCGCAGACCTGCCTGCGAGAGGGGCACGGCGCGTAGCGCGCTTCGCGGTTCGACGGCGCCATCCCTGAGGAACTGATGCGGTACCGGATCTCCAACCTCCCGCTCTGGCTCGACGAGGACGACGCGCTCCTGACGCGCCGCGCCGCGGAGCGGCTCGGCCTCTCGGCCGAGCACCTTCGCGACGCGATCGTCGTGCGACGCTCGCTCGACGCCCGCAGGAAGGGCCACGCGCGCTGGCTCGTGAACCTCGAGGTCGAGGTCGAGGGCGCGATCCGCGGCGCACCCGCCGACGTCGCGCCGGTCCCCGCGCCCGAGGCGGAGCCCGGACCCGTGCGGCGGCCCGCCGCGCCGCCCGTCATCCTGGGCGCCGGGCCGGCGGGGCTCTTCTGCGCGTGGGCGCTCCTCGAGCGCGGCGTGCCCTCGATCGTGGTCGACCGCGGCAAGACCGTGAGCCCCCGCCGGCGCGACGTGGCGGCCCTGATGCGCGGCGGCGCGCTCGATCCCGAGTCGAACATGAACTTCGGCGAGGGCGGCGCGGGGGCGTACACCGACGGCAAGCTCGGGACGCGCATCCACCACCCGGCGGTGCGGAAGGTCGTCGAGCTGTTCGCGCGCTTCGGGAACGTCGAGCGGATCGTGGTCGAGGGCAAGCCGCACGTCGGCTCGGACGTGCTGCCCGCGGCGATCTCGGCGATGCGCGAGGAGCTCGAGCGCGGCGGGTGCACGTTCGTGTGGGGCGCGCGCGCGGTCGATCTCGCGCTGCGCGACGGCCGCCTCGCGGGGCTCCGCCTCGCCGACGGCCGCTCGCTCGAGTCCGACCGGCTCGTGCTGGCGCCCGGAAACAGCGCCCGCGAGCTGTTCGAGCTGTTCGCCGCGCGCGGCTGGCCCATCGAGGCGAAGCCGTTCGCGGTGGGGTTCCGGGCGGAGCACCCGCAGCCGCTCATCGATCGGATCCAGTACGGAGCGGGCGCGCGCCACCCCAGGCTCCCCCCGGCCGACTACAAGCTCGCCGACAACCCCAAGGTCGCGGGCGCGGCGCGCGGCGTGTTCTCCTTCTGCATGTGCCCGGGCGGCGTGGTCGTCCCCACGCCGACCGAGCCCGAGATGCAGTGCACGAACGGCATGTCCAACTCGCACCGCTCGTCGCCCGTCGCGAACGCCGGCATCGTCGTCGCCGTCTCGCCGGAGGACTTCGCGGCCGAGGGCTTCGAGGGCCCGCTCGCGGGGCTCGAGTGGCAGCGCAAGTGGGAGCGCGCCGCCTACGTGCTCGGGGGCGGCGCCTACCACGCGCCCGCCCAGCGGCTCGCCGCGTACCTCGCGCGCAGGCCCGGGGCGCCGCCCGGGAAGACGTCCTACCGGCCGGGGGTGACCCCCTCCGACCTCTCCCTGCTGTACCCTCCGCAGATCCAGGAGGCGCTCCGCGCGGGGCTGCGCGGGTTCGAGCGACGGATGCGAGGCTTCGTGACCGACGAGGCGGTGCTCATCGGCATCGAGTCGCGGACGAGCTCTCCCTGCCGGCTCGTGCGCGGCGCGGACTTCCAGTCGCCGGGGATCCGGGGGCTCTACCCCGCCGGCGAGGGCGCCGGCTACGCGGGCGGGATCGTGTCGTCCGCGGTGGACGGGCTCAAGGTCGCGGAGGCGATCTGCGCCGAGCTCGGCGCGGCGTGACGGAGGAGCGGATGCGGGATCGCGGCATGAAGTACCGGGTGCGGAACGCCGAGGGGGAGGAGCTCGTGGTCCCGTCGCTCGGCGACCTGCACGATCTCTACGCGCACGGCTTCCTCGCCGAGGACGACCTCGTGCGGGCCGAGACGTCCCCGCGCTGGGTCCGCGCAGGCGCGATGCCGGCCCTGCACGGCGTCCGCGAGCGGCGGGCCGATCCCCGGCGCGTCGGGATGCTCGTCGCCGCAGCGATCGCCCTCGCGGCGGGCCTCGGCTTCCTCTTCGCGCGCTAAAGCGCCCGCCGGAGCCGAGCGCCGCCGCGAAGCGCCGTTCGCGCCCCGCAAAGAGCCGCCAGCACGCGGGAGGCGGCGGCGTGCTAGCTCACCCGGCCGAAGTCGTCCTGAACGCGCACGACGTCCTCGACCTCGGGGGTGGAGACCTCGAGCACGTCGCAGTCGGTCACCGCGCGCATGCGGTGCACGGTGCCGGGCTTCACGTGGTAGCTGTCGCCCGGCTGCATCCGGTGATCGACGAGCCGGTCTCCGTCCTTGAGCACGAGGATCATCTCGCCGCTCCAGAGGTGGATCGTCTCGTCCTTCCTCACGTGGTACTGCAGGGAGAGCTGGAACCCTGCCTTCACGTGCAGGAGCTTGCCGACGTAGCGTTCGGTGTGCGCCCACCAGAGCTCGTGGCCCCAGGGCTTCTCGACGCGCTTCGGGCTGTCGAAGGTCGTGGTCATGCTGGATCGGACTTTAGGCTAGCGGCTGGCGGTGACGAACCCGGGGACCCCGGTTTCCCGCGCGACGTCCTTGCGATAGCGCTCCGCGGCCTCGCGGCTCTCGAAGCTCCCCACGCGCACGCGGTACCAGCGCCCCTTCCCCTGCACGTCCGCCGTCTCGACGCGCGGGCGCAGCGAGCGGTAGCGGGCGGCGATGCGGTCGGCCTCCGAGCGCTGCTGGGTCGCGCCGATCTGGATGGTGAAGTCCCCCGTGCCGGCCGGGGCCGGCTTCGCCGCGCGCGCCTGGACCTCCGCCTTCTCCTCGGGAGGCTTCGGCGCGGGGGCGGCGGGCGCCGGGGCCGCGGTCGGCGGCGTGGAGGCGGCCTGGACCACCGCCGGAGGCGGCCTGGCGGGGGCGCTCGGCGGAGCGCTCGGCGGCGGCGCGGCGGAGGTGGAGACGGCCGCGGCCGTGACCGGCGGCGTCGCCGCCGGCTTCTGCTTCACGAGACGATCGTGAAACGTGAGCGACGCGTCGTCCACGCCGGGCGACGGGGTGGAGGGAGGCCGATCGAGGGCCTCGAGGTCCCCGGCGCGGGCGGCGTCGACCTGCCGGGTGGCGATCTGCCGGCCGACGTTCAACCCGAGGACGAACACGACGCCGAGGATGACGAGCGCGCCCACGACGATGGACGCGATCTGCCGGCCATCGAGGGAGAGCTCGAACTTCTCGCGGACGCGGGCGTTCTCATCGCGCATGGCGTCCGTGATTCTAGACGTCGTCCGCGATATCGCGAGTTTCCGGACTCTCCATCCGATCCGGCGCGGCGACGCCCAGGACCCCGAGGCCGTTCGCCAGCACCTGCTTCAGCGCGCGGCACAGGAAGAGCCGGCCGGCGGTCTTGCGCGCGTCGGCGGAGATGACCCGCTCGCCGCTGCGCTTGCCCTGCGTGTAGTACGAGTGGAACGCCGCGATCGTCTCCTGCAGGTAGAAGGCGACGCGGTGCGGCTCGTACGCGAGGGCCGCCGCGGCGAGCATGTCCGGGAAGGCCACGACGCGCCGGATGAGATCCTGCTCCTCCGCGGAGGTGAGCGTCCGGGCCGCCTCGAGGTCGAACTCGGGGACCGCCACGCCGCCCTCGCGCGCCTTCGCGAAGATCTGGGCGAGCCGCGCGTGGCCGTACTGGACGTAGAAGACCGGGTTGTCGAGCGTCTGGCGCTTCGCGAGCTCGATGTCGAAGTCGAGCTGCGCGTCGGAGCGGCGGGTGAGGAACATGAAGCGGGTCGCGTCGCGCCCGACCTCGTCCACCACCTCGCGCAGGGAGACCACCGTCCCCGCCCGCTTGGACATCTTCACGGCCTCGCCGCCGCGGGTCAGGTTCACCATCTGGATGAGGATGACGTGCAGGTCCTTCCGCGAGGCGCCGAGCGCCTCGAGCGCGGCCTCGAGCCGCGGCACGTACCCGCCGTGGTCGGCGCCGAGGACGTCCACGAGGGTTCCGGCGCGCTGCCGCTTGTCCCAGTGGTACGCGATGTCGGCGCAGAAGTAGGTGGGCGTGCCGTCCGCCTTCTTCACCGGCCGATCCACCTCGTCGCCGTACTGCGACGAGCGGAACAGCGTGAGGTCCTCGGCGGCGGAGACGCCCTCGTCGAGGTCACCGTGGGGCTGGGCGATGGGCGCCGGAGCGCCCTTCTTGGACTTCGGCGGCGGGAGCTTGCCGACGTAGACGAGGTCCTTCTCCTCGAGGAAGCGCAGGAACCTGTCGACCGTGCCCGACTCGTAGAGCGCCTTCTCGGACGACCAGCGGTCGAACTCGATGTTGATGGCGCGGAGGTCGTCGCGGATGAGCCCGAGCACGTGCTCGACGGCGCGATCGCGGAAGAGCGTGAGCCACTCGGACTCGGGCGCGTCGAGGTAGCGATCGCCGTGCTCGGCGCGCAGCGCCGCGGCGATGTCCTTCACGTACTCGCCCGGATAGCTCTTCGGCGGCATCGTCACCTGCCGCCCGAACGACTCCTGGTAGCGCAGGTGCACGGAGCGCGCGAGCGTCTGCACCTGCGCGCCGTAGTCGTTCACGTAGTACTCGCGGGTGACGTCGAAGCCCGCCCACCGGAGCAGGCTCTGCACGCCGTCGCCCACCACCGCCCCCCGGCCGTGGCCGACGTGCATCGGCCCGGTGGGGTTCGCCGAGACGTACTCGACGATGACCTTCTGGCCGCCTCCGACCTCGGTCCGCCCGTACGCGGCCCCCTCGGAGACGACGCGCGCGAGCGCCCGCAGCCACACGTCCGGCGCGAGGCGGACGTTGATGAAGCCGGGGCCGGCGATCTCGAGCCCGGCGAGCTCGTGCTGCGCGTCGACGGCGCGGACCTCGGCCGCGATCGCCTGGGCGAGCTCGCGCGGCGGCTTGCCCGCCGGCTTCGCGAGCATCATCGCGGCGTTCACCGCGAAGTCGCCGTGCTTGGGGTCGCGCGGCGCCTCCACGGAGAACGCCGCCTCGAGAACGGGCCAGCGACCCTCGGCGGCGCCCTTCGCGAGCGCCTGCCGGAACAGCTCGATCACGCGATCTCTCACCATGGCGCGCAGTCTCTACCGGGGCCGCGCCGCGGGCGCAAGCGGGCACTCGCCCGCGAGCCCCGCCCTGCCCTCATGCGTACGCGTCGAAGGCGCCGCAGCGCCGGCAACGCCAGCTGCGGACGGGGGCGTCGGCCGCGCACCGCGTGCAGCGGGGCGCGCGGCCCCGCCGGAGCAGCGCGGCCACGAGGAGATCGTGCCGCGCGGCGAGCTCCCCCGGCCCTGGCGCGTCGGCCTGGCGGAGCAGCTCGCGCATCTCCCAGGTCACCTCCCCGCGCCTGTCGCGCTCGAGCGCGCGCCGCAGCGCCGCGAGCGCGTCCGCCACCCGGCCGAGGCGGTGCAGGGCGCGTCCGTGCAGGAGGTGCAGCGCCG
>NZ_JALCZB010000116.1:0-12286 GCF_022690745.1 Anaeromyxobacter sp. SG64
AGCCCGCCGAGGCGCGCCGCGCCGCCGAGCGCGCCGTGGCGAGCGCTCCGCGGGACGCGCGGGCGCTCCTCGCCGCCGCCCGCGCCGCGCAGGCCAGCGGAGACGGCGCCGCCGCGAAGCCTTTCGCGGTGCGCGCGCTGAAGGCCGGCCTCGACGCCAAGGACGCCGCCGAGGCGAAGCGCATCGCGGCGTTCGACGGCAAGCAGGTCGCGATGAACGATCCCTCGCCGGCGCTGAAGCGGGTCGCGAGCGGCGGCTCGAAGAAGATCCCCGCCGCGGTCTCCAGGCCGGCGCGGAAGCGCTGACGGCGCTCCCCGAGGGCCGTCCCGGCGGCCCCTAGAGGCCCTTCGGCACCCACTCGCTGCCTTGCTTCACGTAGAGCCGCTTCACCGCCCCCCAGGCGACGCGGTGCGCGGTCGCCTCGTCCCCGCCGTATTCCTCCCACGCGTGGTTGAACGCCTCGCGGTAGATGTCCTGCGCATGGGGCGGGAGGTGCGCCCGCACGGATTGTGGAAGGTCCTCGTTCGCCGCGTAAGGCATGGACCGCCGCCTCTCGACGCCTCGCCCGCGCGTCGCACTCGCCTGGGGGCGGCCACCGGGCGGGAGTGCCCTGCCGCCGCCCTCGCCAGTCTACGGCGCGCTGCGGGCTCTCCGGATTGCCAGTCGAGGCGGCGCTCCCGAGCGCGCCGGCCGCGCAAGCCTTCGGGTTGCCCCGAGCGCGGCGTGCCCGTGCTACCGCCTCCACCGCCTCGACGAAGCTCAGTAGCTGGCCGCCGCGACGACGCCTTGACGGGCACGCGCTGACGACGCTATTACTGCGACCTGTGAGGTGCTAGTTGAAATCTTCCCTCTACGGAGCCGGTGCCGAGTACGCGCTGCACTCCCTGCTCGTCCTCGCGGCGCGCTCGGAGCCGGTCAGCGTGCGTGATCTCGCGCGCTTCCAGGATCTGCCGGAGCGTTTCCTCGCGAAGCTCTTCACGCGGCTCCAGAAAGCCGGCCTCGTCGAGGCGACCGAGGGCGTGCGCGGCGGGTTCGTGCTCGCCCGCCCGCCGGCGCGGATCTCCGTGCGGGACGTGCTCGAGGCCGTGGATCCCAGCCGGACGCTGTTCGAGTGCGCCGAGATCCGGCGCCATTGCGCGCTGTTCGGCGCGGAGCCGCCGGCCTGGAGCGTCTCCGGGATGTGCCGCATCCACCTGTTCATGAGGGAGGCGGAGGGCGCGCTCCAGGGCTTCCTCGCCTCCAAGACGATCGCGGACCTGAGCCACGAGTTCGAGCGAAAGGCGCCGGAGCCGTTCCTCCGGGACGCCGAGGCATGGTTCCAGAAGCGCAGGATCGGGCGGACAGCGGCCGAGAGTGGCCGGCGCCGGGCAGCCAAGCCCCGGCAGTCCTGAGCTCGATCTTCCCTGAGTGAACGTAGACAAGGAGAGCCTCGATGAACAAGTGCATCTTTCTCGCGGGAGCGTCCGGCGCGATCGGCCGGCGCCTCGCGCCCCTCCTCGTGGCGGACGGCTGGCGGGTGGTGGGCACCACACGATCCGCCGACAAGACGCCGCTCCTGCGCGCGATGGGCGTCGAGCCGGTGGTCGTGGACGTCTTCGACGCCGTCGCGCTCCGGGAGATCGTGGCTGACGCCCGGCCCGAGGTCGTCATCCACCAGCTCACGGACCTGCCGTACGCGCTCGAGACGAGCAGGATGAACGACGCCCTCGCGCGCAACGCGCGCCTGCGGGACGAGGGCACGCGCAACCTCGTCGCCGCCGCCGTAAGCGCCGGCGCCCGGAAGCTCGTCGCCCAGAGCATCGGGTTCATCTACGCCGAGGGCCCCACGCCGCACCGCGAGGAGGATCCGCTCCTGCCGGAGACGCACCCTTTGTACGGCGGGACGGTGACCGGCGTCCTCAGCCTCGAGCGGCAGGTGCTGGAGGCGCCGCTGGAAGGCGTCGTCCTGCGCTACGGGAAGTTCTACGGGCCCGGAACGGGCTTCGATGCGCCCAGCCCCGCGGGGCCGGTGCATGTGGACGCCGCCGCGAAGGCCGCCCAGCTCGCGATCACGAGAGCGCAGCCGGGCGTCTACAACGTCGCCGAGGCGGACGGCTACGTCCACATCGAAAAGGCCCTCCGCGTCCTCGGATGGGACCCGGGCTTTCGGATGGCATAGCGGACGCGGCGCGCCGCGTCCGTGTGCTGACAGCGACGAGCTCTCGCATTCTCCGTCCTCCGCTCGTCAACGTCTCCAGCGCCCCGCCTCGACGAAGCTGTAGTAGCCGCCCGCCGCGACGATCACGTGATCGCGCGCGAGCACGCCCACGAGCTCGGCCGCGGCCCGCAGGCGCTCGGTGAGGTCCGCGTCGTCCGGGCTCGGGGAGGGGTCGCCGCTCGGGTGATTGTGCACGAACACGATCCCGTGAGCGCCCTCCCGCACCGCCGGCCGGAGCGCGTCGCGCGGGGACACCGGGCACTGCGCGAGCGAGCCCTCCGCGACCTGGACCGCGCGCAGGAGCCGGCCGCGCACGTCGAGCAGGACCACGTGGAACCCCTCCCGCTCGGCGTGCGCCGCGTGGCGAAGGAGCTCCGCGACGCGGCGGGGATCGAGGCAGCGCTCCCCGCGCCGGGGCGGCGCCCACGCGGCGCGTCGGCCGAGCTCGAACGCGGCGGCGAGGGCGGCGGCGCGGGCGAGGCCGACGCCCGGCGCGCTGGCGATCGCGTCCGGGGGCGCCCAGGCGAGCTCGGCGAGCGGCACCGCCTCTACGAGCGCGAGCGCCGCGGCGCGGGCGGAGTGCCGCGAGGTGCCGCCGCCGAGGAGGAGCGCGACGAGGTCGGCGTCGGAGAGCGCGCGCGGACCGTCGGCGAGTAGCCGGTCGCGAGGGCGATCTTGGCTCGGAACGAGCGCGTCGGAGGCGAGGGACGGCATGCGCGCGCCCGGAGCAACCGACGTGCCGGCAGGTATCGCGCTCTGGAGTGACCGGACGTTCAGGGGGAGGGGCGCGGCGCGGACGGAGCGTGCGGGAGGCGGCCTACCCTCCCGGACACGAGCGCTCGGGCTCGTGGACGCGAGGACCGGGGCGCCGTCACGTGCGGTCCGGAGGGGTGCCTCGCCCGTCGAGCCGCGTCCGGCGGCCGGCGGCGGGCAGCGCGATCAGTCCACCTTCGCCGGCGCAGGCTGCGGGGTCGCCTCCGCCTCCTTCGCGCCCTCCGCCGGCTGCTTCACCAGCTCCGCGTCGATCTCGATCCGGATCTCGTCGCCGACGACGGGCGTCGCCTCGACCATCTTGTTCCACTCGAGGCCGAAGGCCTTGCGGCTCAGCTTCGTCGTCGCGCGGACGCCCCGGCGGTCCATCCCCATGGGATCCTTCATCGCGGGCGTGAGGTCGCTCACCTCGAGCACCACCGGCCTCGTCACGCCGTGCATCGTGAGGTCGCCCGTGACCTCGTAGACCTTGCCGGCCTTCCGGACCTTCGTGGACCTGAAGGTGATGCTCGGGTACTTCGCGACGTCGAGGAAGTCCGGCGAGCGCAGGTGGGCGTCCCGCTTGTCCTCCCGGGTGTTGATGGTGTTCGCGTCGATGGTGGCCTCGACGGAGGACCTCGCCGGATCCTTCTCGTCGAGCTTCACGACGCCCGTCGTGCTCTGGAACTCGCCGCGCACGTTCGAGATCGCCAGGTGGCGCACGGTGAAGTTCGTCTGGGTGTGGGCGGGATCGACGTTCCAGGTCGTCGGCGCCGCGAAGGCGAGGGCCGGGACGAGCCCGAGGGCGAGGAGGACGTGCTTCATCGGCGCTGCTCCTTTGCGTTCATCGGCGAGATCGACCTCGCGTCGATGTAACGCCCCTCCCCTCCGGTTCAACCGCCATCGGCGGCCCGGTCGGGGACGACCGACTAGAGCTTCACGCCGAGGCCGCCGGAGAGGCGCAGGAGCTGGTCCTGCTCGAATGACAGCTCGCCCGCGAGGAACATGGGCCCGAGGTCGAGGCGCAGCCCGAGCGCCACCTGGAACCAGACGCGCCAGTCGGACGGCCGTCCCGCTCCGGCACCGAACGTGAACGCCGCCTCGAGCCCGCGCCGCGTCTGGAAGCGATTCGTGAACCGCAGGAGCGCGACGGGTGCCCAGTCCTGGCCGCCGTTCCGGATCTTGTAGGCGGAGCCCCACAGCCCGAGGTCGCCGAAGCCGAACGCGTAGGAGACCTCGCCGCCGAACGCCGAGCCGGAGTGCTTGTCGCCGCTGCCGAGATCGAACGCCTCGCCGCCCCAGGCGGTGAGGAACAGGCGCGGCCCGCCCTCGTCGTCCTCGGCCCCGCCTTCCCACCCGTACTCGTCCTGGGCGCTCGTCCGCGCGAGGCCGAGGCGGCCGGGGGAGAGCGCCGAGGCGGCGTGGGAGGAAAACGAGGAAACCGGGGCGAACTCGGTCCCGGTGGAGGCCGGAGCCGGCGCCGGAACGGCCCCTTCACTGGCGGCGTCGGCAGCGGCGAGCGCGAGCGCGAGGGTCAGGGGAGCGAGCACGCGAGGGCGATCATAGCCCCGCGCGGCGCCGGGGTTGCGTCCCGGGTGAGCCGTTCACCCTGCGGTGAGGAACCGCTCGTAGAGCTCGTACCCGCGCGCGAGGGCCTCGAGCTCCACCCACTCCCCGCGCTGGTGCGCCTGGCTCGTGGCCCCCGGCCCGAGGTTCGCCGCGGGGATGCCGTGGACCGCGAGGCGCGCCACGTCGGTCCAGGCCTGCTTGGGCTCCACGCCGATCCCGGTCCGCTCGAGGAGGCGACGCACGATCGGGTGCTCCGCGTAGGCGGGGCAGGCTGGCGACAGATCGGTCAGCTCGACCTCGGCGCCGTGGCGCCCGGCGAGCGCGGTGAGCTCTGCGGCGGCGTCGTCGAGGGTGCGATCGGGGGCGAAGCGGAAGTTGAGGTTCAGCGTGCAGCGGTCGGGGACCACGTTGCGCGCGTGGCCGCCCTCGATGCGCGTCGCGGAGAGCACCTCGCGGAACACGAGGCCGCCGCTCGTGGCCTCGCGCGGCGCGCGCCCGTGGAGCTCGGCGAGGAGCGCCCCCGCACGGTGGACGGCGTTCTCGCCGTGCCAGGGGCGGGCCGAGTGCGCGGCGCGGCCGCGGAACGTGACGGTCGCGTGGATCGAGCCGACGCAGCCGAGCTGGAGCACGTTGTCGGTCGGCTCGAGGCAGAGCGCGAGGTCCACCCCGCCGAGGAGGCCGGGCGCGCGCAGCACGTCCTCGAGCTCGTTCTCGAGGTACGGCCCCTCCTCGCGCGCGTAGAGCACGAGGACGAGGTCGCAGAAGCGCGCCAGGCGCGGGAGCCGCTCGGCGAGCTCCATCGTCACCGCGACGCCGCCCTTCATGTCGGAGGCGCCCGGCGCGACGAGGCGGCCGCCCTCCCGGCGCGGCGGGTGCCGGTCCTCGTCGTGCACCGGGACGGTGTCGAGGTGGCCGCAGAGCGCGACCGTAGGCCGCCCGGGGACGGCGTCGCCGTCCACCCGCACGACGAGCGAGTCCTTCACCCGCTCGACGCGCGGGAAGCGCACCCGCGCCCAGGCCTCGATCGCGTCGCAGAGGGCGCGCTCGTGGCCGATGGGCGAGAACATCCCGCACAGCGCGGCGGTGCGCTGGGCGAGCGACTCGACGGGAGCACCGCCGGGTGCGCCTTGGAGCGTCACACCTGGACCTCGAAGTCGCGGAGCGCCTGGTTGAGCGAGACCTTCCGATCGGTGGACGGGCTGCGCCGGCCCACGATGAGCGCGCAGGGGATCTGGTAGGTGCCGGCGGGGTACTGCTTCGGGCGCGTGCCCGGGATGACCACCGAGCGCGCCGGCACGCGGCCCTTGTAGACCACCTCCTGCGCGCCGGTCACGTCGATGATCGGCGTGGACGCGGTGATGACGACGTTCGCGCCGAGCACCGCCTCCTCCTCGACCAGCACGCCCTCCACGAGGATGCAGCGGCTGCCGATGAAGGCGTTGTCCTCGATGATGTTCGGCCGCGCTCCGGGCGGCTCGAGCACGCCGCCGATGCCGACGCCGCCGGCGAGGTGCACGTTCTGGCCGACCTGCGCGCACGAGCCGACGGTGGCCCAGGTGTCCACCATCGAGTTCGCGCCGACGCGCGCGCCGATGTTCACGAAGCCGGGCATGAGCACCGCGCCCGGCTCGAGGAACGACCCGAAGCGCGCGACGCCGCCCGGCACGAGCCGGACGCCCGCCTCCTCGAGGCCGTGCTTCAGCGGGATCTTGTCGCGCGTCTGGAAGGGCCCGAACTCCTGGGTCTCCATCCCGGTGATGCCGAAGTACAGGTTCACGGCCTGCATGAGCCAGGCGTTCACCTTCCACTCGCCGTCCACCTTCTGGGCGACGCGCAGCTCGCCGCGATCCAGGCCCTGCAGCGCCGCGAGGACCGCCGCGCGGTGCTGCGGATCGGCGAGCTTCTGCCGATCGCCGAACGCTGCCGTGACGCGCCGCTCGATCTCGTTCCAGTCGTTCATGCCCTCACCTTCCGCCAGGCCAAGATGGCCTCCTCGCACTCCTCGAGCGTCGGCACCAGCGCCACCCGCACGTACCCTTCCCCCGCGCCGAACGCCGGCCCGGGCGCCACCACGATCCCCTCGTCCAGGAGCCGCAGCGCGTACGACGCGGCGGTCTCCGCGCCGGGCACGCGCACCCACAGGTAGAGCGTGGCCTCCGACGCGTCGGCCAGGAGGCCGTGCTCGGCGAAGAACGCCAGGAACCGGTCCCGCTTCCTGCGGAAGATCTCGCGCCGCTCCGCCGCGTGCGCGTCGTCGGACCACGCCGCCGTCGCCGCCGCGGCGACGAACTCGGGCGAGGCGACGCCAGGGTGGCTCCGGAGCGCGCGCAGCACCGCGATGAGGTCCGCGTCGCCCGCGAGGAAGCCGGAGCGGTAGCCGGTCATCCCGCTCCGCTTCGAGCAGGAGTGGATCGCGACCACGTTCTCCACCTGCTCCTCGAGCATCGAGGGCGGCGGCGCGCCGAAGTAGACGTCGGCGTAGCACTCGTCGGAGGCGACCACGAAGCCGAAACGGCGAGCGGCCTCCCCCACCCGGCGCAGGTAGTCGCGCGGGGCGACCGCGCCGGTGGGGTTGTGCGGGTAGGAGATCCAGAAGACGAGCGTCTCGCGCAGCACCGCCTCGCCGACGTCCTCGGGCTCGAGCAGGAAGCGGCGCGCCGCGGTGAGCGGGACCTTCACCGGGTCGAGCCCGGCGAAGCGCGCCCCGACCTCGTAGGTGGGGTAGCCCGGGTCGGGCATCACCACCTTGCAGCGCGCCGGATCGCCGGCGAACGCGAGGGGCAGGTGGAAGATCGCCTCCTTCGCCCCGGCGCAGGCGAGCACCTGCGCCTCGGGGTCCACCGTGACGCCGAAGCGGCGGGCGAGGTACCCGGCCGCGGCACGGCGGAGTGCGGGCGTGCCGAACGCGCTCGGGTACTGCGACACCTGGGGGACGGCGGCGCGGAGCGCCTCGCGCAGGAAGGGCGGGGTCGGCTCCTTCGGATCGCCGAGCCCGAAGTCGAACAGGCGCTTCCCGGCCCGGGTGAGGGCGCGTCGCCGCTCGTCCAGCTCGACCATCAGGTTCTTGCGGACGGCGCCGAGGGCGGGGTTCTTCGGGGCGTTCTGCACGGGAGCCGCTAACAATATCGAACTCCCGGGGAGGCTGCATTATAAGCGGGCCGCATGCTGCGCTACGACGTGGTGGTCATCGGCTCGGGTCCCGCAGGCGAGAACGGCGCCATCCAGGCCTCGTTCAGCGGCAAGAAGGTCGCCCTCATCGAGAAGGAGGCGGTCCCCGGCGGCGCCTCCGCCAACACCGGCACCATCCCCTCCAAGGCGCTGCGCGAGACGGCGCTCGCCATCCAGCAGGCGCGCAGCCGCGACGCCCACGGCATCGAGCTCCGCGTCTCGGGCACGGTCACCATCCCCGAGCTCATGGGCCGCCGCGGCCTCGTCACCGGCCGCGAGCACTCCCGCATCCGCAACGCCCTGAACCACGCGGGCGTGGAGCAGTTCCGCGGCGTGGCGAGCTTCGTCGACCCGCACACGATCCGGGTCTCGGTCCCGGACGGCGGCACGCAGGAGCTCCAGGCGGACGTCATCCTGCTCGCCCCCGGCACCCGCCCCTTCCACCCGCCGCAGTACCCGATCGACAACGCGCACGTCTACGACTCCGACTCGATCCTGCTCCTCGATCGCGTGCCGCGCTCCCTCGCGGTGCTGGGCGGCGGCGTCGCCGGCTGCGAGTACGCGTCGCTGTTCGCCGCGCTCGGCGTGAACGTGAAGCTCGTGGACTCGAAGGACCGGCTGCTCTCCTGGCTCGACGCGGAGATGTCGCACGCGCTCGAGGAGGTGTTCCGGTCGAGCGGCATCGACCTCCACCAGCAGACGCGGGCCGCGAAGATCGAGCCGGGCCAGAAGGACGTGCTCGTCACCCTCGAGGACGGGGGCCGCATCGTCGCGCAGAAGGTGCTCGTCGCCTCGGGCCGCGTCGGCAACGTCGAGGCGCTGAACCTCCCGGCGGCGGGGCTCCAGGCGACCGAGCGCGGGCTCCTCAAGGTGAACGCCCAGTTCCAGACCTCCGTGCCGCACATCTACGCGGCGGGCGACGTGATCGGGTTCCCCGGCCTCGCCTCGGTCTCGATGGAACAGGGGCGCGTCGCCATGAGCCACGCCTGCGGCGGCATCCTCAAGCAGCGCGTGTCCAACATCCTGCCGATGGGCATCTACACCATCCCCGAGCTCTCGTCGGTGGGCGAGACCGAGGAGACGCTGAAGGAGCAGGGGCGCGCCTACGTCGTCGGCCGCGCCAGCCTCGCCGAGAACGCGCGCGCAAACCTCGTGGGCGAGGCGGTCGGGTTCGTGAAGCTCATCGCCGACGCCGAGAACGGCCGCATCCTGGGCGTCCACTGCATCGGGCCGCACGCCTCCGAGCTCGTCCACACCGGCGCGGCGGTGATGTCCCACAAGGGCGACCTGCAGTACTTCATCGAGGCGGTGTTCAACTACCCGACGCTCGGCGAGGCCTACAAGTACGCCGCCTACGACGCGCTCGACCGGATGCGCGAGCGGCGCGAGGGGAACGTCTGGCCGTTCGAGCGGCCGACGTCGTCGCGGTCGCAGGTGCCGTAGCGGCTCGAGCCGGCGCGGCCCCTTCGCCGGGAGTCAGTCCTCGATCTGGTCGATCGGGATGTCGAGCAGCCTTCCGTTGGGGAGCATGTTCGGCGGCACGGGCTCACCGGCCGTCGAGCGGCGGAGCCGCTCGCAGCGCTTGAAGTCGCCGTCGCAGTAGTACGACTGCCAGACGCGGAGCGACGACTTCATCGCGAAGGCCTTGTAGAGCGGACATCCCGACACGCGAGCGCAGGCCATCTCTTCCTTCCCCCGGCCGCGGGCGGGCGCCGACGCTGCGCGCCCGTCCTCGATGCCGGGCGGATTCTAGCGCTCGATCGCGCCGGCGCCGCGACCCGCGAGGCGCGGCATGGCGTCGCGATCCGCGACGAAGTGGACGCACATACCGTGAAGCGAGCGCAGGGACTCCGCGCGGGATGCGGGTGGATCTCGGCGCGCGGGACACACGGGCGCCTGGGGGCCCACCTCACCGGAGGCGAAGGAGCTACCCGAGCCGCGCCCGCGCCTGCGCGAGCGCCGCGTGCACCTGCTCGAGCGCGCGCTTCGCTGCGGAGAGCTCGTCCCGCTCGCGGCGCAGCCGATCGAGCTCGCCGGCGAGCTGATCCCGCTCGCGCGCGAGCTCACCGACTGCGCTGCGGAGGCGCGCGCTCTCGGTGGAGCCGGCGCGGAGCTCCTCGGAGAGCCGCTCGACCTCCTCCTCGCGCTCGGCGCGGAGCCGGGCCTCCTCGTCCGCCTTGCGCGTGACCTCCTCGAGCAGGCGCGCCCGCTCCTCGTCGAGGGCGGCCATCGCCTGCGCCCGGCGGAGGGCCTCGTCGCGCTCCTCCTCGAGCGCGGTCATCTCGCCGAGGAGGTCGGTGAGCACGCCGCGCTTCTCGGCGAGCTCCGCCTCCGCGGAGACGAGCCGCTCGGTGGAGACGCGCGCCTCGCCCGCCGCGCGGCCGAGCTCGGTGCGCGCCTCTCCGAGGTCCGCCCGCAGCGCGTCCTCGCGCTCCCGGGCCCGCACGAGCTCGACCTCGAGGTCGCGGACGAGCGCGAGCACGCTCTCGGCGGCGCGGGCCGGATCGGCCGGGACGGGATCGACGCGCGGCGTGGGCCGGGCGGCCTCGGCGACGCGGCGCTTGATCTTCTCGAGGCGGTCGCGGCGGGAGAGGACGTCGTTCGCGGGCTCCGGCGAGGCGGGGCTCGCGACGGCTCCCTCCCGTGCTTCGACGGCGGAAGCGCCACGCTCCGGAGGAGCGACCGCGGGCGCCGGCACCGGCGCCGGAGTGGGGGCCGGCGCGGACCGGGTCGCGGCTCGCGCCGGGATCGCGGCGGGCAGCTCCGCCTGGACCGGCTCCTCCATCGTCATCGCGGGGCTCGCGGTCTCCTCCGCGGTCTCCTCCGCCACGGTCGCCGCCATCGACGCGCTCACCTGCGCGGCCTCCTCGGCCGCCGCGGCGATGCCAGCGTTCGCGTCGGGCGCGGCGGCGGAGGCGGCGCCGTTCTTGAGGCGGGGCCGCAGCTTCGGGACGTTGGCGTCGAAGGCCTTGCGCATGGCTACGCTCCTGCCGCGCCCGCCTCGGCGAGGCCCGCGCGGATGCGCCCGAGGATCTCGTTCTGGACCGCCTCGATGTCGGTCGCGCCCTTCGAGTCCGGGTCGTACCCGAAGATCGGGCAGCCCTCGGAGGACGCCTGGGCGAACTTGGTGCACTGGCGGACGACGGAGTCGAGCAGGTAGTCCGAGTAGTGCTGGCGGAGGGCGCCGAGCGCCTCGCGCGCGATCTTGAACGTCTGGTTGTAGGCGTTCACGACGATGAAGATGTTCTCGAGCTGGTGCGAGAGGTCCTGCTCGAGCCCCTGGATGGTCTCGAACAGGAGCCGGAGCCCGTCGTAGGAGAGGAAGTCGGCGAGGACCGGGATGACGAGGTCCGAGGCCGCCATGAGCGCGTTCAGGTTGAGGAGCCCGAACGAGGGCGGCGCGTCGAGCACCACGAAGTCGTACTTGCCCGCGACGCCCTGGAGCGCGTTCCGCAGCCGGAACTCGCGGCCGGCGAGCGGCATGAGCGCGAGGTCGATGGTGCTCATGGTGAGGTTCGCCGGGACGAGCGAGAGGTTCGGCATCCCCGTCGAGACGGTGACCTCGTCGAGCGGTCGCCTGCGGATGATCACGTCCTGCAGCGTGTGGGCGAAGCTCCCGCCCTCCTTGCCGAGGCACTTCGTCGCGTGCCCCTGGCTGTCGAGGTCGATCATGAGCACGCGGTAGCCGCGCTCCGCGAGCCGGTAGGCGTAAGACGACGAGAGGCTGGTCTTGCCCGTCCCGCCCTTGAAGTTGAGGAAGAGCTGGATGCGCGGCGGGAACGGCTCGGCCGGGCGGCGCAGCTTCTCGCGCAGCACGGGGAGGTCATCGGGGGCGAACCCGTCCCTCTTCCCGAGCGCGCCTTCGACCTGCTTCGCGGTCACGCCGACGATCTCGGCGAGGCGCTTCGCGGTGTAGCGGACGTTCTCCATTCCGTTCCCCTAGCACATGAACCAGCGCGCACCGCGCTGGACGAGGGTTCCGCGAGCCGCGAGGGCGGCGAGGGCGGTGTCGATGCGGGCAGGCTCGGCCTCGAGCATGCGCGCCAGATCGGCGGCGGTGCAGCCGCGGAGCGAGGCGCGGACCTCCGAGACGATCGCGGCGCCGAGGTCGCCGCTCGCGGCGGGCGCGGCGTCGCCGTCCTCGAGGGTGGCGACGGCGATTGCGGCGCGCGCGAGGAGCGCCGCCGGCGAGGCCACCTGCACCGCAACCGCAGGGCGAGCGGGGCCCACGACGGAGGGCCGGGCGGTCGGGGTCCCCGGCCGGGTCGCGGCGGTCTGGGCCGTGGGCCGAGCTGCGGTCGCGGTCGCGGTTGGGGCCGCGGGCCGGGTCGCGGTCGGGCTCACTGCTCGTGCCGGGGTCGTGAGCCGGGTCTCGGTCACGACGCTCGGCGCCGTGGAGGGCAGCGACGCGAGGACGGCCGCGCGGAGCTCCTCCCCTCCCATCGCCGCGAGCTTCTCCGCGATCCTGCGCGAGGTGGCGCGCCGCGCCGAGGCGGGCGCATCGGCATCCACCTTCTCCCCGGCGAGCCGGCCGAGCGCGGTCGCGGCGGCGCGGCGCACGGACGCGTCGGGGTGCTCGAGCCCCCGCGCGAGCGCGCCCTG